>NZ_JBBCQL010000153.1:0-11082 GCF_037149975.1 Chryseobacterium sp. VD8
AAAAACCGCCATGAGTAAAACTTTCTTCGAAAAGGTTTCATAATAGACCATCATTCCGAAAAAGGGATACAACGTAAGGCTTACAAAAGTGAGATTGTTTAATATTAAAATCCGGCTGAGTTTATGGCTGTAAAACCACATAAAGAACTGATAAACTACAAAAAATACAAAAACATTATGCGAAATCATCCATGCAACTCCCAAAGAAATCACACTTAAAACGAGGTAAGCGTAAAGAAAATATTTCTGCTTAATGAAGCTCTGGATTCTTGTTCTGAAAGGTTTTACGACATGATCTTTTTCGAAATCGTAAAACTGGTTGATGATTCCTCCGGCAAGAATCGTAAGAACCGTACAGAAAATAATTCCGTGAACTTTAAAATCAAATACGAATTTTCTGAAATTTTCATCCTGATTAAAGAGGAAAAATGTTGAAACATAGAGTGCAAAAATCAGCAGAACGGCAACAAAAAAGCGAGCTCCCAAAAGAAAGCCCACGAATTGTGAAAATCTGTAAAAAAAAGATTTTTGAATATAATTTCTCTGTTGGAAAGTTTCTTTTTCAGAATTCATTCACAACAATTTTTAGAATCTGTAAATCACTTCTTTATGGAAGCCATCAAGCATTTTTTCTGCTTTTTCGTAATCTTTGGTGAAACCTAAAATATAACCGCCGCCGCCGCTTCCGCAGAGTTTTAAATAATATGCATTGGAATCTAAGCCTTTTTTCCAGACGTTGAATAAACTTTCCGGAATCATGGGACGGAAATGTTCATATGCCCAGTGAGAAAGTTTTTTAAGGTTTCTGAAAAATGGATTCATATCTTTTTTAAGGAATGCATCGATACAAGCGTTATTATAGCGGATAAACTCTTCTTTCAGGGTTTTTCTGAAGCCTTCGGTCTTCATTTTTTCAAAGAAAATCTGAACCATTGGTCCTGTTTCGCCCGTCATTCCTGAGTCTATCAAGAAAATAGCTCCTTTTCCGGCTTCGCTTTCCGGAATGGCAACTTTATCTACACTTTCTTTGCTTTCAATAAGAATCGGAAGATTCATGTAGCAGATCAGAGGATCGATTCCTGAACTTTTCCCGTGGAAATAGCTTTCCATTAAACCAAAAACTGTTCGAAGGCTTTTCAGTTCGTCTTTTGAAATATTTTCAGGTTCGTGTTTAGAAATAGAATATCTTTCGAAAATTGCGGCAACCAAAGCGCCTGAACTTCCTACTCCATATCCCTGAGGAATATTGCTGTCGAAGAATAATCCTTCAGAAATTTCTTCTTTAAATTTTGAAACATTAAGTTCAAAAGTCTCAGGAAGGACTAAATTCTGCAGGTATTCTGCGTATTTTTTAAGATGATCATTGGATTTTTTTTCAAATTCGGAATCCAGTGATGAGAATTTGAGGGTACCTTTGTAAAAACTGTAAGGTAATGTCAAACCTTGGGAATCTTCAATAATTCCGTATTCTCCGAACAAAAGGATTTTTGCGTAAAATAATGGGTTTGTCATTTATTTAAATAAATTTTTCTGCAAATTTAATACTATTCTGATGAATATGAGCAAATCCCGCGCCGAATTCTAACAAATTTTAACCGCAAAATATTCTTAAAATTTTAATTAAATCTAAAATCAGAATTACATTGATATAAATTTACAAAAAAAAGCCTGAAAACTAAGGTTTATATGGTTTTCTATACAAAAGAAATAATGAGGTATGTAAATTTACCGTGAGTCGATATAAGAAGATTAAAATAAATTGATAATCAAACTACTACATTTCATTAATAGCGTTAGTCTTCAGCCCGATGTAAAGTTTTCAGATCAAAATCAACTTTAATAAAAATTGATTGTAAATTTTGACTAAAGCCCATTGCTATTTTTGTATTGTTTATACATCAACTCACGTTAATTTAAAATCAAATAAATAAAAAAGACGCTATAAAGCGCCTTAATTTGTTGTAGTATGATTTAACTATTTTTTCTGGGTATTCAGCTTTAAGAATCGTATCAATATTAATCCTACAAAGAAAAATAATGCCATTGAAAACGCGGCAAATCTCATTCCTGAAGCGGAAGGCAACATGACATCAATTTTAGCGAAAATGGCTCTTAAAGAATCGTATTTATCGATAAATAAGGCAAAAACGAATGTTCCTACAATGATGGCAATTTTTTCCAATACATCATAAAAACTGAAAAATGTAGTGTTCTCCATTGAGTTTTCCGGCAACAGCTTGGAATAAGTGGATCTGGACATTGCCTGAAGTCCTCCCATTACCAAACCTACGACTGCAGCCACCCCGTAAAACTGATATTCTACTGTCGGATTTTCTTTGTTAAGGAAATATGCCCAGATACAGGCAACGATCCAAAGAATAATAGCAATGGTAATTACGTTTTTGTTTCCTATTTTTCTTGATAATCTTGAGAAAATTACAGCTCCGATGATGGCTTCAATCTGAATGACCAAAAGTGTTCCGATGAGTTTATCCTGAGGAAGATTGATTTCGCTTTTCCCGAAAAGTGTTGCCATCAGGAAAATGGTCTGCATTCCCACGCTGTAAAAAAAGAAGCTGGAAAGGAAATATTTCAGGTTTCTGTCTTTGAACAGATCTTTTCCTACTTTGAATAATTCATGAAAGCTTTCTTTGGCGATATCTTTATAGAAGCTTAAGTTATCTTTTAAAACTTCGAAGAAACCACCCTGTTCTTTATGTCTTTTGAAGATGTTTTTATAGTTTAAAAGGACTAAATCTTTCGGAAGTTTTTCTTTCACATCACCAAACTGAGGCAGATGTTTGAAGGTATACTGAGAAAAACCGAACCACCAAGCTCCGGTTAGTAAAAAGCTGATTCTTGTGAAAAGCAACTGTTGTGCAGCTCCTTTTGCAAGAACCTGAATTAATATTAAACAAATCACTACCAAAACTACGGAACCTATATATCCGTAAACATACCCTTTTGCTGAAAGTGCATCCTGTTTGTCTCTGGTGGCAATATCCGGTAAAAAGGAATTATAAAATACCAAACTTCCCCAAAATCCGACACTTGCAGTAATGCTGAAGAGTAATCCTAAGAATACGTTGTGCATTCCGGTAAACATTGCCAATCCCATACAAGATGTAGCTCCTAAATAGCAGAAGAACTGCAGGAAGGATTTTTTGTTTCCTATCGTATCTGCCAAAGAGGATAAAAACGGAGACAATAAAACTACTATGAAAAAGGAAATCGTTAAGGAATATCCATAGACCGCATCGGGTTGATATTCTTCTCCAAAGATCTTAATCATATGTCTTACAGGGACATCTATCCATGATTTTGTTTCCGCCACGTATTCCTTTTTTTCGTACGCTGTGGTAAGAATGGAATAGTAAATAGGGAAAATAGTTGAAGTAATTACCAAAGAATAAACGGAGTTTGCCCAGTCATAAACCGCCCAGGCTTTCATGATCTTTGGATTATTCTTTATGTTTTGAGTTTGCAGATTCTCAATTTCAGACATTTCAAATAATTATTAATAAACACAAAAATAGCAAAACCGCTGAATATTCGGAGCTTTTTATTTGGTTTGGAGAAAATTTTATTATTCCGTTAAAATTGTGCTATTTAAAATATGGCTTCAGTATAAATATTTCTTGCCCGAAGAGAATATTTTTCAGGAGAAAAATTATCGTATTTCAATTATATATTGTTTTTTTTTGATTGCTTTTAATTTTTTAAAAGTTTCTTAACCTTTCAAATGATTTTTACCGATAATTTCTATTGATGTCTGGAATTATAGCCCCGATTGCAGCATTTGTCTGAGCTCATTTCGGATTTCGGCGGCGGCTTCGCCGCCGCCGAAACCCGAAATAGCGAGTGCGGAAAGCGGGAAAAAGCTCCAAAAAAAAATCCGAAAGTAAAACTTCCGGATTCTGAATGTATCAATCTAATGATTACTGCATATTTTCAATAACGATTGCAGAAGCTCCGCCTCCTCCGTTACAGATTGCTGCTGCACCGTATTTACCGTTATTCTGTTTCAAAACGTTAATTAAAGTTACAATGATTCTTGATCCTGAACTTCCAAGAGGGTGACCAATAGCCACAGCTCCACCGTTTACGTTTACTTTAGAAGCATCCAGTCCTAAAATTTTATTGTTCGCCAGACCTACTACAGAGAAAGCTTCGTTGAATTCGAAGAAATCGATGTCTGTAAGCTCTAAACCTGCTTTTTTAAGAGCAATCGGCAAAGCTTTTGAAGGTGCTGTAGTGAAATCTTCAGGAGCTTGAGCTGCATCTGCATAAGAAACGATTCTCGCCAAAGGCTTAAGTCCCAATTCCTCCATTTTTTCTTTAGAAACAAGGATCAAAGCAGAAGCTCCGTCATTGAGTGTAGAAGCGTTTGCTGCCGTTACTGTTCCTTCTTCTTTTTTAAACACTGTAGGAAGTGTAGGAATTCTGTCAAAATTTACCGCTTTATATTCTTCATCTTCTGCAAAAATGATCGGATCTCCTTTTCTCTGAGGAATTTCCACAGGAACAACCTCATCAGCAAATTTACCTTCCGACCAGGCTTTTGCTGCTCTTTTATAAGATTCGATGGCAAAATTATCCTGCTCCTCTCTTGAAATACTGTAGTCTGCTGCACATTTTTCTGCACAAACTCCCATATGAACTTTGTTGTAGACGTCTGTAAGTCCGTCCAGAACCATTCCGTCCTGCATTTTTACATCGCCTAATTTTGTTGCATTTCTTGCGTTGTAGTAATGTGGAACTGAGGACATATTTTCCATACCTCCTGCAACAATTACGTCTGCATCTCCTGCTTTAATTGCCTGTGCAGCCATAGAAACCGCTTTCATTCCGGATGCACAAACTTTATTTACCGTAGTAGAAGGCGTTTCGTTTGAAAGTCCTGCTCCTAAAGCTACCTGACGAGCCGGAGCCTGTCCTTCTCCCGCCTGTAAAACGTTCCCCATGTAGATTTCCTGAACCTGTTTCGGATCAAGACCAATTTTTTCTAATGCTC
This sequence comes from Chryseobacterium sp. VD8, assembly GCF_037149975.1. Lineage (NCBI taxonomy): Bacteria > Pseudomonadati > Bacteroidota > Flavobacteriia > Flavobacteriales > Weeksellaceae > Chryseobacterium > Chryseobacterium sp. VD8. The sequence goes on from NZ_JBBCQL010000153.1 coordinate 5,015, forward strand.
CTTTTACAGCAACAGCTCCCAGCTTCGTTGCAGGAACAGCAGATAAACTTCCTAAAAAACTTCCCATCGGAGTTCTTACTGCGGAAACGATGAATACTTCTTTCATTTTTATAATTCTATTTTTTTACGTTTAGTTTAAACCGAATCTTATAATTTTCTGTTTATTTTTTGTTCTCTTTCGCTTTCATCAGTACAAAATTATAGATGTCATTTTCGAATTTTGACTGAATTTTTATGTAATTGTCCTGCGTGGCAATAACTTTATTGGTGAATATATCTCCTACTTTAATAGGATTTTCTTTTTCGGTTTTTTCAACAGCAATTAATTTATACTCGCAGTCACTCACAAAAACCATGGTTAGTTTTATAAAATCTTTACCATCGTTATAATATTCGGTCTGTATATTATCTTTTATGGTCATATACCAAAGATTGGGCGGATAATTCATCCTGTAAAACTTACCTTCCTTAATATTAGTACATTTTGGAGGATTATCTACAGGTTTCTTTTTTACCGCTTCCTGGGACTGTGCATTCGCGTACGATGCACCCAGAAAAAATACTCCGATCGAAAATATTTTCAAAAAATTCATACGTGATTATGCTTTTACTTTATTATTTTTAACTAAAATGATGATAAATGCTCCTAAAAATTCTAAGATCCAGCCCCATTTCAATTTTACAATTCCTGCCAGTTTATCCTGCCATGATTTAAAAGGCATAAAGCTGAAATAATCTGAAGCCTGAAGTTTTACGGCAATAAGCGTAAAAACGAACAGAACAACCAGAAGAATACCAAAAATTTTAGAAACTTTTGTATTATTGTTTGCAATACCAAAGAGTGCTCCTGCAGAAAGAATCCAGCAGATTATTGCCAGAGAATGATCGAGCTTCCAATAATTCCAGTTTCCGATGATGGGAACGTGAACGAGCGGCAGAAAACTTCCTGCAACCACCAATATCAATCCTAATAACTGAATATTTTTCATATTTCTTAAAGTGCCAAAATACAAAAAAAAACACACTCCAAAAAGTGTGTTTTTCTATGATGCAGATTCATATTAAAAATTGACATATAACAGCTCCAATCCTATCTGAACGCCATATTTGTTATTAATTTTTGCCTGATCGTTGAATATGGGTGTGAAATCTTTTTTCACAAAAATATTAAACGGACCATATCCCAAAGACAATTTACCCCCAAAAAGAAAAGCATTAACAGCGTCTGGAATATTTTCCCTGTATTTTACGCGGTTGTTCTCTTCATTCTTGTAAATGATATAGTTTTGGGTAAGAAATCTTACGCCTCCATAAACTCCTGCACTGATTCTGAAATTTCCTTTGGAATTATCCAGCATTTTTTCATTGTTTTCTACAGTATATTTAGGATTTAAGACAAATACAAAATCAATCGGAACCAGAAAATAGTGATTTTTGAGATATGATTTTTTTAAATTTCCTTCGGCGAAAGTATTAAAATCCGAAATAGAGATTTCATTTTTATCCTGAGTGAAAATTGTTGTTTTTTTCGGTGAAAAAGAATCTGACCGATATCCCAGACCGATACGGTAAAATACCGGAGAAACCAAAGAGCCAATCTGTCTCGTCATTCTCAATTCCATTTGTGAAGACATAGAATTTCCTACTCGTATTCCGGATTCTTTATTGCCTATTGCAAGGGAAGAGGATGATTTTGTAAGATTCATGAAACCGAAACCGATGTTAAAATCGGTCGTGCGTAAAAGGTCTTTTTTGGTTTTATTACCGGAGGTGTTCAGCGTAAGAAGCGCATTATTTTGAGCTAAAAGTTCAATAGACTGTTTTCCGGATCTTCCCATCACAATATCTTTTACAATGCCTTTGGTTGCATTTTCCAGCTCTTCTTTCTGGCTGTTTATTTTTTCGTTGATGATTTCTTCGTATTTCATCGCGATTTCTGTTCTCTGCTTCTGCTTTTCATCAGCGCTTACTTTGTTTTCTCTGTAGTTTTTATCCAGATCATCCAGCTCCAGATTCATTTTAGATTTTTCTGATACTACAATGCTGTCCACTTTTTTAGAATAGCTTCGTAATTCCGGTCTTACTTCCTGTGAAAAGGCGTAGGAAAAAGCAAAAAGAGCAGTCATTAAGGCAAATTTAGTTTTCATGTATTTTCTTTTATTTTTTAGACAATATTTTACCGCTGTTCATAAAAAAGAACAGTAATTTTTATTTTAAAGTATTAGAATCTATTTCGTGTCTGTGTAGACCGTTACGCCAAGAACCGTTACATTATCCACTTTCTGAAAGACTTTATTGATATTAAAAACTCCGAATTTGCGATCATCTTTTTTCGTTTCTTCTCTGGTTTTATCAAATTCTCTTCCCATAAGCAGTTCATCAGCATTAATATAGCCTGATTTTGTTTTCTTTGCTTCGGCAATCGCAGAAAAAATTATATTTTCGCTTTTAATTTTGTCGGGGTTAATATCGATAGTTCTCTGTTGCATAACTGCAATTTCTTCAATTACAGGACTCGAAATTTTTTGAATTTTGACTTCTTTTTTTGAATTTAAAACCTCAGCCGAATTCGTTTCCTGATTTTTTAAAACAGCTTTTACCGTATTTTCCTGATTGTTTTTTTGTTCCTCAGAAGCGACAGATTGTTTTTCGAATTCCGGATTTATGGGATTTACAGTATTTTCAAGACGTTGTTTTACAAGATAGCCGGTTTTTTGATGGTCAAAGTTATTTTTATTTTTAAAATAAATAATTGTTCCTACAGAAACCATCAGCAAGACAATGGCTGCATATTTCAACCATCCGAAGGACTGTTTTGAAGCATTTTCAGGCTTTTCATCCAGCTTCTGATCCAATCTGTCCCAAAGATCGGCGGAAGGCTTTATTTCAAGCTTCTCATACTCGGATTTTAAATTATTTAACGTATTGTTTTTCATTTTGCTTCTGTTTTAAAAAATCTGCAATCCATTTTTTAGATTTGCTCAACTGGCTTTTGCTGGTGCCTTCAGAAATATTCAGTATTTCTGCTATTTCATGATGCTTTTTTTCTTCAAAAACATAGAGATTGAAAATCAATCGGTATCCATCGGGCATTTTTGAAAAAATTTCCTCCATATTAAGCTCCTCCATTTCTTCTTCCCAGTTTTCCTCAACATTTCCGATTTCGCTGATTTCAACATCCGTGTAAAGGATATTTCTGTTTTTCCTGATAAAATTAATCGAGTTATTCACTACGATTTTCCTCAGCCAGAACTGAAAGCTTTTCCATTCTCTGCATTCCTCTATTTTTGAAAAGCAAGTGAAAAAAGAATTCATTAAAATATCTTCCGCATCATGAAGGTTATTCACATAAGAATTTGCTATGGCAAGCATTTTCGCCGAAAACATTTCGTACAGAGCTTTCTGCCCTCTCCGATTCTGCTTTTTTGCCAGTTTAAAATTCTCTTCTAAATTCTTCATTAATTAGTTTCTGTTTATAAGACGAAAGATTTTTGAAAGGGTTGCCTGAATATCAAAAAAAATTGCACTTTTTTTGAAAGTGCAATTTAATATATTCGTTATCAGTATGATAAAATTAATGTTTAATATCCGATGTCTGAATAGGTGCATGTTTATGTTTGAACAGAACAGCAAATAAAAGAGCTAAAATCAAAGCATATGCAGCGAAAGAAAGCCAGATATTATGCCAGTCTTTTACCATTACAATAGAAGATAAAGTTCCGTCCGGATTTACCGCAGAATTAAAACTCTTCTGCAGAATTCCTAAAAAAGTCTGATTGTCCGGCGTTGTTTCAAGATAATCTGCCAGTGAAGAGGCTGTTGTAAACTTGTGGGTGAAGAATTTATCAATCGCCCAACCTGCTGCATAACTTCCAAAAACTGCTCCAAAACCATTCGTCATCATCATGAATAATCCCTGAGCTGAAGAACGGATCTTTTTATCGGTAGTGGTTTCCACAAAAAGTGATCCTGAAATATTGAAGAAATCAAAAGCCATCCCGTACACAATGCAGGAAAAGATGATTAAACTTAAGCCATATCCTTCCGGAACACCATAGGCAAAGAATCCGAATCGTAAAACCCATGCAAACATTGAGATCAGCATTACTTTTTTAATTCCATATCGTTTTAAAAAGAAAGGAATTGCCAAAATGAATAGTGTTTCCGAAATCTGAGAAATAGACATGATAATTGTAGATCTTTTCACTACAAAAGAGTCAGCATATTTAGGAAAATGTTCAAATTCACTCAGGAATACGTCTCCGTAAGCATTGGTAAGCTGTAAAGCCGCCCCCAAAAGCATGGAAAATAAGAAAAATAATGCTGTTTTGTAATCTTTGAACAGTTTAAAAGCATTAAGACCTAACTGCTCGGATAACGGCGCATCTTTGTCTATTAATTTTTGTGGAGGACATTTTGGTAAGGTTAAAGCATATATTCCTAAGAAAACAGCAACCGCTCCGGCAATATAGAATTGTCCTTCCGTAGCTTTATTCCCCGTAAGATTGGTAATCCACATCGCTACAATAAAACCAATAGTTCCCCAAACACGGATTGGCGGGAAATCTTTTACAACATCCAGTTCACTGTTTTTAAGAATAGTATAGGAAATCGAATTGGCTAATGCAATAGTCGGCATGTAAAAACACATGGCAACGAGCATTACCGTAAAAAAAGAACCGGGATCTGCGGAATGAGGCAGAATGAAAAGCACGATACCGTATAAAATATGTAACGCTGAAAAAATTCTTTCTGCGTTTACCCAACGGTCGGCAATAATTCCGGTGATGGTCGGCATAAAAATGGAAGCAATCCCCATGGTTCCGAAAACAGCACCAAACTGCGCTCCGTCCCAATGTTTTGTACCGAACCAAAAATTAGCCATCGTAATCAGCCATGCTCCCCAAACGAAGAACTGCAGAAAACTTAAGATGGTCAGTCGTAATTTTAAGTTCATAAGTTAGTATAAATAATCTCTTTAGTCAATTTTTTTCTTCCTTCTCCTGATTTCTTCCTGAATTTCAAGAGCAGTATCGTAATCTTCTTCTTTTACCGCTTCATCCAGCAACTTCTGCAATTCTTCCATCGAAATCGATTTTAGGTTATCTTCCGCCTGAACGGTTTCGGAAAACGAAGGTTCTTCTTTGGTTACATCTTCCAGTTCCAGTAGAATTCCGGCTTCGTTAAGTACCTGCTGTGTTGTGAAAATAGGGGCATCAAAACGAACTGCCATTGCTACCGCATCTGAAGTTCTGGCATCTAAGATGAGTTCTTCATCTGTAGCTTTATTTTTAAAGTTGATATTTGAGAAGAAAACGCCGTCTACAATCTGATAGATGATAACGGATACAAGTTCATAATTTGCAGAATGTATAAATTTTGTAAATAAATCATGTGTAAGAGGACGAGGTGGGTGAATGTCTTTCTCAAGCCCCAAAGAAATGGATTGTGCCTCGAAATTCCCTATAACAACAGGTAATTTAATATGTGTTTCTTCATGTTCCAATAATAGTGCGTACGCCCCGGATTGTGTCTGGCTGTACGATATTCCGCGAATAATTAACTGTTTATAATCCATAACTACAAATATAGATTAATTTTTCAAAGTTTTTTTTACTTTTTGTACAAAAATAAAAGCCCGAAAAGGGCTTTTATATGCGAATTGTGATTTAATGACACTGTCTGTTTTACTTCGTAAGCGAATTTTTTAAAGATATACTTTAAAATTTACACATGAAATAATTGACTGTTGCCCATCCACTTTTTTATGCTTTAAGAGCTTTTATTTTCTCTGTTAGCGCAGGAATAATCTGGAAAGCATCTCCTACAACTCCGTAATCTGCGGATTTGAAGAATGGAGCTTCGGGATCACTGTTGATCGCTACGATTGTTTTAGAGGAGTTAACTCCTGCCAAATGCTGAATTGCTCCGGAAATACCGATTGCAATATAAAGATTCGGAGAAATTGCCTTACCTGTCTGTCCTACGTGTTCTGTGTGAGGTCTCCATCCAATATCTGAAACCGGTTTTGAACACGCTGTTGCTGCGCCCAAAACATTTGCCAGATC
>NZ_JBBCQL010000154.1:0-10992 GCF_037149975.1 Chryseobacterium sp. VD8
CAGTTACTATTCGCGTTGTCACTCTGAGCCTGTCGAAGAGTTTCTTCATCAAAATCTGAAACAAAAAAACCGCCCTTAAAAGAGCGGTCGTGTATGATATTTTACCAGTTCTTATCAATCATATAAATAATTTGCGTCAGAGTACTCGCTCCGAGCAGAAGTTCCCTTCGGTTTACTTTTTCAAAAGTATCTTCTTCCGTGTGGTGGATGTCGAAATACCGCTGAGAATCGGGGACAAGTTCCGCGGTCGGAATTCCTAAATCGTGAAGCGGATAAAGATCTGTCCCGGAATAGGTATTTTTAAAATCATAAACTCCGTAAGGTAAAAACAGGTCTGCCCAACTCTGGATCTGCTTTCTTTTTTCGTTATCCATATCAAGGGAAATTCCTCTTGGGGTAAATCCTCCGGCATCCGTTTCTATGGCAAAAAGATGCTTTTCATTGTTTTCTTTCACTGTTTTACCGTACATAACGCCGCCTTTTACGCCGTTTTCTTCATTGGCAAAACAAACGACACGGATGGTGTGATTATTTTGGATGCCTAAGTTTTTAAAAGTCCTCAGAACTTCAATACTCTGCACGATTCCCGAACCGTCGTCATAGGCGCCTTCACCCACGTCCCAAGAATCCAGATGTCCGCCGACAACGATTACACTTTTATCTTTCTTTCCGGTAATTTCTCCGATCACGGAGTGGGAGAGCTTTTCGCCCTTCATTCCGCAGTTGGAGTTGAGCTTAGCGGTAATTTTCTGTGATTTTAAAAGTTCTGCCAGTTCATCCGCCGTCGTGCTTCCGACCGCAACGGCAGGAATTTTTTTATCATCCTGATAACGCATGGAACCTGTATGCGGAACATCATCAAAAGCAGAGGAAAGAGAGCGGATAATGGCAAACTTCCCACCTTTTTTAGCTGTTAATGATGCAGCGGTAGATCTGTATTTTGCGGCATCACCATATCCTCTGAACGTTTCTATATACGTCTGGCTGAAAGGATAATTGAAGAACACGATCTTATCTTTTACCTGTTGCGGCGAAAGTTTATCGTATTCTTCCATGGATCTCACCATGATAATTTCTCCTGAAACATCTTTTCCTCCTGTTCCTTCAGAATTTCCCAGAGAAAGCATTTTTAAGCTTTTCCATTTTCCGTTGGAGGTTTTAATGTGTAAAGATTCTTTTCCGCGAACCCACACCGGAACCATTACTTCCTGTAGCCAGACCTTATCGGCTCCTGCATCACGAAGCTTCTGTTCCGCCCATGTTACGGCTTTTTCGTAGGATGCTGAACCGCTGAGACGATGACCGATATTTTTGGTTAATTCTCTCAGCTCGTTGTATGCTTTTCCTTTATTTAATATTTCCGTAGAAATTTTTGCAAACTGTATGGAGTCTTCTTTTGCCTGACCAAAAACCGCCAAGCCCAGAAGCGTTAAAGTTGTTCCTAATATCTTTTTCATTTACCAGTTTTTATCAATCATAAAAATCATTTGCGTCATTGCCACCGCACCGAGAAGAAGCTCTCTTTTGTTCACTTTATCAAAAGTATCCTGTTCGGAATGATGATAATCGAAATATCTTTGGGTGTCTACCACAAGCTCAGCCAAAGGAATATCCATCTTTTTTAAAGGAGAAATATCCTGAATGGCTTCTGTCTGATCAAAATCGTAAACGCCGTAAGGAAGAAAATAATTTTTCCATTCGAAAATCTGTTTTCTTCTCTGCGGAGACATATCCAGAGAAAATCCTCTCGGAGAATAGCCTCCTGCATCGGTTCCCAGTGCAAAAATGTGCTTTTCATCTTTCTTCTTCACGTACGCTGCATACATCTCGCGTCCCTGTCCGCCATTTTCGCTGTTCGCGTAGAAAACAACGCGTATAGTATGGTTATTTTCAAGACCTAAAGCTTTGAATGTTCTTAAAACTTCAATACACTGCGCGACTCCGGTTCCGTCATCAATTGCTCCTTCTCCGAAATCCCATGAGTCGAGCTGCGCACCCAAAACAATTACCTTAGAATCTTTTTTACCCTGAATTTCAGCAATAATATTCGGATTGGTGGTATCGCCTTTGGATTGGGCAGTCATATTCAGTTTAGCGGTAACTTTCTGGTTTTTTAATAATTTTTCCAGTTCATCAGCCGATTTTACTCCAATGGATAAAGCGGGAATTCTTATTTTATCATCCGGTTCGTAATACACCATTTTTGCGTGTGGCGTATCGTCAGAAGCCGTAGTTAATGATCTTATAATTAATGCTTTCGCTCCGGTTTTAGCAATAACGGAAGCGGAAATAAGTTTGGATTTTGCAGTGATTAAATAAGAATCGCTGGTATTGATGATCTTAGGATCCATCGGAAGATTCACAAAAACGATTTTATCTTTGAGCTGTCCGACAGACATGGCATTAAGGTCTGAGGCGGAATTGATTAAGACAATTTCTCCGGTAAGATCTTTTCCGCCTGTTCCTTCAGAATTTCCGAAAGAAAGCATTCTGATGTTTTTCCAGTCTCCGTTAGCGGTTTTTATCTGTAAAGATTCTTTTCCTCTGATCCAGACCGGAGCTTTGGCTTCCATTTTCCAGATCATATCGATCCCGATTTCTTTAAGCTTTTTTTCTGCCCAGTCTACAGCCTTCATGTAACCCGGCGTTGCGCTGAAACGCGGCCCGATTCCTTTGGTAAGCTGTCCCAGATTTTCGTACGCCGTTCCGTTGGTCATGATTTCGTCGGAAATCTTTTTAAATTCATCGTGGTAATTGAATTTTTCGCCGACAGCAGTTTTCTTAACCGGCTTTTTAAGAGGTTTTTTTTGAGAAAATAAAAATCCACCCAAAAAGAGTGGAATGATAATGAATATTTTTTTCATTTTTTATTTACCTTTTCTTTTCCGCAGATAAAAGTAGGGAAAAAATAGTAATTTAATCTAAATTCGGATTAAGAAACCGGCAGTTAATTATTTTTAACGCAATAAACACGAGGATTTTTTAGGTATACCTTTGATTATCCGTTCGCAAGGGCGTATAACTCAGCAAAGGCTTCATTTGCTGAACGAAGTGCCTTTGCGAACGGAATATATTTCAAAATTTTAATTACCTCTTTGCAATCTTAGCGTTCATCGAAAGAATTATATTAAATAGAGGTAAAGATTAAGGTTTCATATCGTACATCAATAGTGCAGTAACCAATTTAGGTTCAATGAAAGTACATTTCGGAGGCATGCTGAGTTTCAGATCTGAAATTTTAATCATGTCATTGAAACTTACAGGGTAGATCCCGAATCCTGCCTTTCCTTCTCCGTTGTCTACTTTTTCTTTAAGCTGGTTGATTCCTTCAATGCTTGATGTTCCTTTTACGTAAGAAATTTTCTCCGAGCTGTCGGGATCTTCAATTTTTAAAATATCTTTAAAGATGTATTTGTCTAAAAGATGATGATCCAGATTATCCAGAGACATTTCCTGAGAACGCAGGTCGTGCTTTACGTGAAGGGAGTAAAATTTACCGTCCATATACATCGAAATGTGGAATTTCTGCGAAGGGAAATATGCCGTTTCTCCTTTTTCGTGGATCAGGAAATATTTTTCCAGTTCCTTTAAAAATTCTTCGTTCGAAAGACCGTTAAGATCGGTTAAGATTCTGTTGTAATCGTGGATTTTAATCGACTGGTTGGAAACGATAAAGCTGTACACGAAATTGTAATGTTCCGTCCCGTTATGTCTTTTGTTTTTTTCTTTCTGATGTTTGGCGTTCAGCGCAGTGGAACCAATTCTATGGTGTCCGTCTGCGATGTAAAAAGAATCGATCTGATCGATCACTTCCTTAAACTGCTGCAGTTTTAAACGGTTATCGATTCTCCAGATTTTATGACGGATTCCTTTGGTATCCACATGATTGAAGATCGGAACGTTTTTCTCCTCATGGTTCATCAGCAGTTCGATTTTCGAATTCGCCGGATAGGTAAGAAGTACAGGTTCTGCCTGAAGATTTACTTTTTCAAGATAATGAGCCAGTTTTTCTTTTTTCTGGGGAATGGTACTTTCGTGTCTCTTGATTTTTCCGTTCCAGAAATCTTCGATGCTTGCTAAACCGAGAAGCCCTCTGAAAACCTGTTTGTTGGGATAAATCTGTTCATAAAGATAGTAGGCAGAATTGTCCTGAACGAGTTTTTTCTCCTCCATCAATTCTTCAAAAGTCGACCGGATCTTCCTTAAATTCCTGTCAATATCTTTGGATTTACTTACGACATAAGGCTTTATCATGTTAATGTAAGTGTCTTCCACCTGAGCTTTTTCCGCGATCTCTTCCTGCGTAAAATTGTCCAGAGGATGAGTAGGGAAGGTGCTCTCATAGTCTTTATGAGGTCTTATTCCACGAAAAGGTTTAAAAATTGGCATATTTTAGTTTATAGTTTCTTTAATCTTAATAATCTGTTCTGCAAGCTCAAGTCCGATTTTTTCCTGTGCATCCACGGTATTTCCGCCTACGTGCGGAGAAAGGGAAAGCGAAGGATTCATCAGCAGAAGCACTTCCGGAGTGGGTTCTTTTTCAAAAACATCCAGTGCAGCTCCGGCAACTTTTCCGGATTCGATGAAGTCTATCAGGGAAACTTCATTCATTACACCTCCTCTTGCAGTATTTACAATGTAGACTCCGTCTTTCATTTTTTCAAACTGTGGCGTGTCTATGATATATTCGTTTGTTTTCGGCGTATTGAGACTGATGAAGTCTGCATCTTTTAAGAATTCATCCATATCATTGGTGGAAGTAATTTCGAAATTAACAGATTGTCCGTCGAAAAATTCCAGTGTAAGGACTTTTGTTTTAGGCTTTCTGGTAAGCACTTTCACTTTCATTCCCAGAGAGATTCCCATTTTTACAACTTCCTGTCCGATACTTCCAAAGCCGATAACTCCCAATGTTTTTCCTGAAAGTTCGTATGCTTTCGAGAAGGATTTTTTCATCGCGTTGAAGTGGGTTTCTCCTTCCAAAGGCATTAACCTGTTGGATTCATGGAGAAATCTTGCCAGTGAAAAGAAATGTGCAAACACCAATTCTGCAACCGATTTAGAGGATGCAGTCGGCGTATTGATGATGTAGATTCCTTTGTCAATAGCGTATTCAACGTCGATATTATCCATCCCGATTCCGCCTCTTCCGATAATTTTAAGACTAGGACAGGCATCAATGAGATCCTGTCTTACTTTGGTAGCGCTTCTTACCAAAAGAACATCCACGTTATTCTCGTTGATGAAATTAATGACGTGATCCTGTGCAACTCTGTTGTCCAGAACTTCTATTCCGGCATCTTTAAGTGCCTGTTCTCCTGCTTTCGAAATTCCGTCGTTGGCTAAAACTTTCATGGTTTTATTTTGACTTAAATATTTAATGGTTCAAAATTTAAACAGTCTCGCAAATTAAGAAAATTTAAAATAACATTAAATATTTGTTAAGTGTTTGAAATTTAGTAATTTATATTATTTTATGGATTTCATAACATCTACTAAAACCTGTACGCTTTCAATCGGTAAAGCATTGTACAAACTTGCTCTGTAACCTCCCAGACTTCTGTGTCCGTTCAGTCCGCTGATTCCCGCAGCTTTCCATGCTGCATCAAATTCTTCTTTTTTGCTCTCGTCTGTAATTTTGAAAGATACATTCATTAAAGAACGGTCTTCTTTTACGCAGAATGTTTCAAATAAAGGATTGCTGTCGATCTCATCGTATAGCAGTTTTGCTTTTGCTTCGTTTCTGGCTTCTGCAGCGGCAATTCCACCATTCTTTTCCAGATGCTGTAACGTTAACAGAGAAGCGTAAACAGGGAAAACCGGCGGTGTGTTGTACATAGATTCTTTAGAAATATGCTGAGCATAATCCAGAATAGAGAACATATTCTCTCTTCCTGTTTTTCCTAAAATTTCTTTTTTAATGACCACCAAAGTTACTCCTGCAGGTCCCATATTTTTCTGGGCTCCGGCATAGATTAAATCAAATTTTGAAAAATCTAATTGTCTTGAGAAAATATCAGAACTCATGTCGCAAACCATTAAAGTGTCTACTTCAGGGAAAGACTTCATCTGAGTTCCGTAGATGGTGTTATTGGAAGTGCAGTGGAAATAATCATATTCTGAACCTACGGTGTAATCTTTTGGAATGAAAGAGTAATTTTCTTCTTTCGAAGAGCCTACAACGTCTACTGTTCCTACTTTTTTAGCTTCTTTAATAGCTCCTGCCGCCCATGTCCCGGTATCCAGATAAGCTGCTTTTCCGCCTACTTTCATCAGGTTGTAAGGAACCATGGCAAACTGCAGGCTTGCGCCGCCTCCTAAATATAAAACTTCGTAATCATCTCCTAAATTCATCAGTCTTTTTACGATAGCGCGTGCTTCATCCATTACCGCTACGAAATCTTTGCTTCTGTGCGAAATTTCAAGAAGGGAAAGTCCGATTCCGTTGAAATCTAAAATTGCCTGTGCAGATTTTTCGAAAACTTCCTGTGGTAAAATACATGGTCCTGCGCTAAAGTTGTGCTTTTTGCTCATATTATTATTTTTTGGGATTTTCTGTAAAAATTTCTTCTTACAGATTCATTTATAGTTTCTTATTGAATTATTCTGAGTTTTTGTATATAAAAAACCGCCTCATGATTGATGAGACGGCAGTTTTTTATTCTCCGTGTAAGAATGCTTTCTTATTAAGCAGTGCTTCTTCAGATTCTACATGATCTTCATCCGGAACACAGCAGTCTACCGGACAAACGGCTGCACACTGTGGCTCCTCATGGAATCCTTTACATTCCGTACATTTATCTGTTACAATGAAATAAACATCATCACTTACAGGTTCCTGCGGCGCATCTGCATCCACTGTAAGACCTGATGGTAATGTTACGGTACCTTTCAGTTCTGTACCTTCTGAAGCTTTCCAGTCTACTGCTCCTTCATAAATTGCATTGTTTGGACATTCCGGTTCACAGGCTCCGCAGTTAATGCATTCATCAGTTATTTTAATAGCCATCGCTAATTTTTTTTAAATTTGCACAAAATTACAAAATATTCCCCAATTTTAAAGCAATTATGAATATCGAAAATCAAGTTTTAGGACTTACGAGACTAAGCCAATATATAAAAGACTTTTTAAACAAAAATCAGGAGGATTATAATGATAACAATTCAGACTTTGAATTGTTACTGAAACGATCTGAAATTGAAAATCCGTGGTTTACTATTGAAAACCAGAAGTTTGCTTTGAAACAGTGGACGGATCTTCTTACGGAAGAAAATATTGCCGACTGGCTGAAAGAATATCAGATTTCAAAGACTACAAAAAGAGTAGGGCTTATTCTTGCAGGAAATATTCCTTTGGTGGGATTTCATGATGTAATTTCTGTGGTGCTGAGCAATCATATTCCGGTGATCAAGCTTTCTTCAAAAGATAAATATATGATTCCGTTTTTATTAAAGAAATGGAATGAATTTTCGGAAGGAAATGTCTCGTTTGAATTTGTAGAGAAACTGGAGAATTTTGATGCGGTAATTGCTACAGGAAGCAACAATACAGCAAGATATCTGGAATATTATTTTAAAAACCACCTGAATATCATCAGAAAAAACAGGACTTCCATTGCTGTTTTAAAAGGGGATGAAACGGAAGAGGAGCTTAAGCTTCTGGCGGAAGATATTTTCCGTTATTTCGGTTTGGGATGCAGAAATGTAACCCGGCTTTTTATTCCTCAGGATTTTGTTCTCGACAGATTATTTGAAAGTTTTCTGGATTTTCAGGAGATCATCAATCATAATAAATATGCCAATAATTACGATTACAACAGGGCGGTTTATCTTTTAAATCAGGATAAATTCTGGGATAATAATTTTGTAATGCTGAAGGAAGATGAAAAATTATTCAGTCCGCTTTCCGTGATCAATTTCAGCAGATATTCTTCTCTGGATGAAGTGAAAAGTTTTATTTCGGAAAACGAAGAAAACATTCAGTGTGTGGTGGCGAAAGAGGAGCTTGGTTTGGATTCCATTAAATTGGGAGAAGCCCAAAATCCGGGGTTGAATACTTATGCGGATAATGTAGATACGATGAAATTTTTATCCGTAATATAATTCTTTGTATCTTGCTGTCAGCAAATCATTTTATTATGAAAAAAATACTTCTGATTGTTGCGGCTTTGGCTTTTCAGGCGGGTTTTTCGCAGGAAAGCAAAATTAAAGTTGTTGAAAGCAAGAAAATAGAGATTACTTCGGAATTGAGTAAAGATAAAATCGACTTTTATCATCCGTATTTTCTGAAATTTGTGGATGCATTAAAAAGATCGGATAAAGAAGCCGTCAATAATCTGATTTCAGATAAAGTGAAAAGTATTGTTTCAGATAATGTCATTCAGAAATTATCGGGCGGAATCAGCTTTGAACGTACATTTGAAGTGTATAAATCCGGCTATCAGAAACTGCTGGATAACCAAACTTATCCAACGATTCAGTATAAATATAAAGACGATACGCTTTCTCCGCCAAGAGATCTGGTTACTGTGGTTTTCGAAAATGACGGTAAAATCTTAGGTGTAATGCCGGATTACAGCAGGTAATTTATAAGTGATAAGCAATACAGAATCGTGTATTCCGTTTATTGTTTATTGAAACAGTTTAAGCATAATGAAAAAAATACTTTTAGTTCTTTCCGTTTTGTCGGCGCCCTTTTTTCTTTCACAAAAGACGAAAAATGTGAAACCGGAAACAAAAAAGAACACAAACACAAATGTAGCCACCGATGTAAAACCCTCTTTAAGTCTTAGCAAGGAGGAGATTGAACTCTACAACGGAAAATTTCTGAAATTTATCGCAGCCCTAAAGTTTTCTGACCGGAAAGTCATGGATGAACTTTTATCTGAAAAAGCTAAAAAGATGGTAACAGATGTTGTTTACCAGAAGCTTGCCGCAGATATTAAGACTGATAAAACTTTTCAGATTATCAAAGCCAGTTATAAACCCTTAATTGACGGAAGCAGCCTGCCAATGATTCAGTATAAATATTCTGATGATAAAGCCGCTGAACCCAAAGAGGTAATTACAGCAGTTTTTGAAACAGACGGAAAGATCATGGGAATTAAACCGTATAAGATGATGAAATAATTTAGAAAATTTTTTGATAAAACACGATGAAAATTAAAATGTTAGGTATTCTCCTGCTCAGTCAGTTTTGTTATTCTCAAAATATAATTCAGACTGATATTCAAGGGAAAAAACTGAATGATTTTATTCAGTTTGAAAATAAGTTAGGAAGCAAAATTGTTAAGACAGATGAAGAGTACATTTCTTTCGAGCCCGTTCTTCAGCCTGTTATTTTTGAAAGGAAAGAAAAGGAAATTCCAAATCTTCGAGTATTTTATAAAGCCTATAAAACAGATTCTGCTATTGCGGAAATTCTTTATGAATGGGATGTTTACAATTTTGATAAAGGCGAAAATGTGAAGAAACCCATGAGTTTTAATAAAGCCATGATAAAGAAATATGAAGAGCTTATCAGTGAGGTTTCGAAAAAATATGGCAAAAGCCATCAGAAAGGAAATTTGAATAATCTCAATCTCCTTAATTCCAAAGAAGGACTCCATCGAAGTGATGAATGGAAGATTAAAGACAGTATAAATATCTTTGCCTATATTGATCTTTCGGAATATTATGAAAGACAAGGAATGATGGCTACAGTTCCCGGACATAAAATTAGATTGTATGTAAAAAATGAGCGAAAAGAAGATGATGGAAATGCGTTAGGAAAAGAGAAGATAAGTTTATATACTATTGAATTTCTAAAATTTATTGAAAAGCTTAAAACTTCTGATTTTGCCGGAGCAAGAGATTTACTTTCAGAAAAAATTGCCGGTTCCACAACGGATGATACGCTTAAAAAGTTAGCTGAAAATATTCATTTTGATAAACAGATTGATGTTTTTATGACGGGATTTCAGTTGGTAAATGACGGAAGCCAATATCCGATGGTTCAGTTTAAATATAAAGAAGAAGTTTCCCCACCCAAAGAAATGATCACCGTTCTTTTTGAGGATAGCGGAAAAATTATAGGAATAAAACCTATGAAAAGATTAGAATAACATATTAAAAAATAAAAACTATGATGACAGATGTTTTAGTGGCGCATGCCAAAGAAGTGGAAAAAGCAGAATTTTATAAAAAAACGTATTTGCACGTTGCTTTGGCGATTCTTGCTTTTATTGGAGTGGAAACCGTATTGTTAAAAACCGTTCCGCCGGAAGTTATCGGATTAATATTTCAGGGAAAACTTACCTGGCTGTTAATTATCGGAGTATTCTGGCTGGCTTCTGTATTGGCGAATAAATGGTCTCTTTCGCAAAGCAGATCGGTTCAGTATATGGGACTGGGATTTTATATTTTGCTTGAAGCGTTAATTTTTATGCCGATGATCTACATTGCAGTAGTGAATGTTGGAGGATCCATTATTTATCAGGCAGCAATGTTAACCATCGCGATGTTTGCAGGGATCTCTTTTGTAGCATTTACTTCAAAAAGAGATTTTTCTTTCCTTAGAAATATTATTGTAATCGGAGGATTTATATCACTTGGATTAATTGTTGGCGGAATGATTTTCGGATTCGATCTTGGACTTTGGTTTTCGGTAGGAATGGTAATTCTGGCTTCTGCAACGATTTTGTACCAGACAAGCAAACTGAAAGATTCTTACACCACAGATCAGTATGTTGGAGCTTCTTTACAGCTTTTTGCTTCTATTATGCTTTTGTTCTGGTATATTTTGAGAATTTTAATGAGCAGAAGAAGCTAATTCAATAATAGAAATTTTATAAACCCAAAAAATCCTGATGTATTTTCATCGGGATTTTATTTTTGGTTTGATCTAAACACAAATGACACAATTTTTAAAAATATTTGTGCTTATTCGTGAAAGAATATTTGTGAAATTCGTGTTTGAACTAAAACACAAATGGCACTAATTTTATCACAAAT
>NZ_JBBCQL010000155.1:0-10838 GCF_037149975.1 Chryseobacterium sp. VD8
CACCAAAGGATTCGGAATATTGTCTGCTGCGGTATCTGCTTTTGGTAATTTCACATCGATCGCACTTTGGTTGGCTGCTGAAGAAGTTACCATAAAGAAGATCAGCATCAGCAAGATAACGTCTGTCTTCGCTGCTAAACTGAATTCCGGGTTTGCTTTATTTCTTCTCTGAATTTTCATCTGTTGATTCTGATTTTATGTTTGTCAGATGGAACCTTTCGGTTTCATAAGAAAAAATTATAACGGTTTATTGATAAGGTCTAAAAATTCGCCGGACATGTTTTGCGCTTTCAGTACAAATTTATCAATTCTTGTTAACAATAAATTGTAAAAAAAGTTTGCCGGAATTGCCACGGCAAGACCTACTGCCGTTTGTCCCAATGCTGTATAAATACCTTCAGACAATGTTTTCGGAGAGAAAGATCCCGTTGCATGAGATAAATTAAAGAAAGCGATGATCATCCCGATTACCGTTCCTAATAATCCCAACATCGGAGCAATACTTGGAACTACCGCCAAAAGATTCAGGTTCTTTTCCATATTGGCAACCTCAACCTGAGCCTGAGATTCCATTGCACTTACGATATCAGAAACAGGGCGTCCCAGTCTGGAAATTCCTTTTTCTAAAATCCTTCCTTCCGGAGAATTCTGTCTCTTGCAGTAATCCGCCGCAGATTCAATTTTACCTTCTTTAATAAAATCTTCAATGTTATCCATGAAATTGGCATCTGTTCTTGAGGTTAATCTTTTAATAAAGAAAAAACGCTCAAAGAAAAGATACACGGAAAAAACACCGAGCAGCAACACGGTTACCATCACTATTTTAGCGAAAGCTCCTCCGTGAAACATGATTTTCCAAAATGAGAATTCTAAATCGTCTGCCGCTACTGCAGGTGCAGCAACCTGGGCAAATAAAATCTGAGTAAGTTCCGTTAACAGCATTAAAGTGTATTTTTATAAAGGTTGTAACGACAAAAGTAATGGAATATTATGAATTGAACTCTTAAAAATTGCTTAAAAACAACTTAAAGTTTATTATTTTCATAAACAGCAAATTTCTTACCAAAAATGATTTGAAAAGAAATCTGATATAAAAAAGGGGGATAAAGAAAGATAATTAATCTTCGTCTACCTCAATTTCTTCCTGCTTAAATTCACATTTCAGCCTGAAAGGAATGGGCGTTTCTGATCCGGTGTAGAAATCATCAATGGTTCCTTTCCAGATTACCTGAAGCTCTCCTTCTTCATTTTTCTCAAACTGAAGCTCGTTATCGTAAATAAAAGCCTCTTCGTCATCAAAAAGGTCTACTTCCGTATAAGTATCTTCATCAGAATCATTAATGGTGATGGTTTTTCCCTCTATTTCAGCAGAATCAATAGGAAAATCGAACACTTCAAGAGAAAGCTGTGGAAAGTTATACTGTAATGAATCATCCTCTACATGATCCAGACTGTCATCCGTAATAATTTCAACCTCTAGGAAATGTTGTTGGTTGCTGTAGACCGCCTTGCAATAAGTATTTCTGATATTGTACTTTAGCGTTTCGTCCGGATGGTAAATTTTTAAAATCCCTTTCATTATTTCTTAAAAAAAAGAGCGGTAATAATATGATTGTTAAACGTTTTCAACAAAGATAAAAAATAGATTGAACGTGAAAAATTTTTTGAAAAGTATTTTTAAAAAATCTGTTTTAAATTTAATGTAAAGAGACTTTAAAATTTAAAGTTCATAAAAAAGTGCCGCCTTTTGATAACGACACTTCTGTAAAAAATTATTATCGAAGAAGGTTATTCAATTTTTTCGGTTTTATTTTGAAGCTTATCCATCCTTGCATTGCCTGATGAACCTGAAGATCTTTCAAATTTCAGTTCAGAACCATTCCAGTGGACAGGTTTTCCTTTTGAGGAAGTATCAGCTTCATTATGAAGTACGGAGCTCATATTTTCGTCATAGTCCTTCGCCAGAATTTCTTTTGGAACCGAAACATTTTCAAGACCTTTTCTCGTTCCTACAGCAATATAGGAGAATTTTACCTGACTGTTGTCATCCGTTTTAACACTGAATCCTGTTTTTGAAGGTTCCTGCTCAAGATAAATCGAAGAACTTTTCCCGATCGGAGTAATTGTTACCACGACAGAATTTTCGGCTACCAGATCGGAGAATTTTTTGTCGAATGACACACTCACTCTGCCGCTCGCATCAACAGCTGCGGTTCCTCTTGTGTAAATGTCCGCTGTTGTAGATGTCGGAACATAGGTAGTTACTCTTTCTGCACTTCCTTCCACCGTGCTTACGTTAGCGATTATATTATTTGTGTAAGTAGCTCCGTCAACATACATTCCGTAACGGCTTCCGCTTGCATTAATCCCGTAAACATTTCCTCTGAAAGCAGCTCCCATAAGATCACCAACTCCCATTACACCGAATCCTGAAGCATCAGAACCTGCAAATCTTCCGGTTCCGGTAGACATGGCGGCATTTCCGTAAACCCCTGCATTAGCCGATGCTGAAGTTCGGTATCCCAATATTCCAAAAGTACCAGAAACCTGCGAGTTCCCCAATACTCCACCGGATCTGTCAACTGCTGCTGCACTTGAAACAGAAAGCACTTCTCCTAAAACACCGAATATATAGGTGTCTGTAGCTGCAGTAGTGGTTGCATTACCCATGGAGCCATACAGCGTTGCGTGTGCTAAAGTAGTCGCTGCAGAACTTGGTCCGGAATAGCCACCCCCTGCATTATTTCCTGCCGCACTTCCAATTATTCTATCCCCCCAAACCATTGATCTTCTTGTAGAAACAGATGTAGAAGCATCAGATCCGGCGGCATCAGCGCTGGCATAAACTCCACTTCCTGCTCCGCTATGCAAAATGTAAACACCCGCATTATTATTTGTTGTATTACCATTCTGAACTCTGAAACCTTCTCCTGTTCCTGTCTGATTAATAAACCCTCCAACTGCAGGATTACCGGAAGCCATTGTAATATTTAATCCTCTTGAATTCGCAGCTGTTCCATTTTGATTAATTACCAACGCCCTGTCTAGAGTAGCGGAACTCATATCAATATAAAATCCTTTGGATCCTGTGCCGGATAAACTTCCCGTATCTGCGGCACTGCTGGACTGACTTATAATTGCCGCGGGCTGATTGGTGGTGCCTGATTCCGAAATATGAATTTTTGCCGAAGGAGTTGCTGTCCCGAACCCTGAGTTTCCGTTATTAAGGAGAGACATTCCGCTTCCGGCAACATTACTCGGCTGAAATCTCACAAAAATACCGCCCGCCGCAGAAGGTGCCGCATTGTTGATGATTCTTACCAATCCATTGGTTGAGTTCAACGAAGTACTTGCGGAAGTAATATCCAGCAAAGTTCCTGTGGTTAAAGCATTTGCTCTTAATGTGAGAGGAACCTGAGTAGTTGCTGTAGTCCAATCCCATGTCTGGGCAAAGTTTTTGCTGTCTATAGAATTATTCGCAGTTCCGTCAATAAGACCGGAAATCGGCACTTTTGCGGCTGTTCCAAAATTGTTAAGAGCCACCCATTTTGTTAATCCGAAATTATAATAATAAAATCCCGGAGCTGTAAGATCAATGGTGCTTGCCGTAAGACTGGATGCTGCACTCGTTGCGTAAATGATCATAGAATTTTGGGCACTTCCCAAAAGATTCTCCATGTTTTTAATCTGGTCTCCCGTTAATCTTGGAATTAAAATACCTTCAGGCTTTGTCCCGCTGGTTTTTGCAATAATATCAAAAGTTGTATTAGGCGAAGCTGAATTTACACCAATCTGGGCATACACTGTTGAGACTCCTGTTAAAGCAATCACGAGGTTAATTAGTTTTTTATTCATATCTCTTTGAATTATTTATTCCCATGAAATTAATCAATTATCAATATATTTTGCAACAATTTTAATCATTCATTAATGAATTATCAATATAGAAAAAATTAATAACACAAGTAATATGACATAAATAATTCAATTTTTATAATAAAAAATCAATATAATATATTTTTTACATGAAAAAAAATAAAACATAATTCATATAATTTAACATCTATATTTAAAATTTTAAAATTCAAAATCGATAATATTACTTTTTTACATTAAAACCCGTTTAGTTGGTTAATTTCATTTTTATAGTCTTAATTTTCTCACAGAGAAATTTTACATTGATATAATATTTATTTTTGTCCATTAAAGATTATGAAATGAAAAACATCATCTCAAAAACAATTGTAGGAGCCGGTTTAATTTTAAGTCTGGCATCGTGTAAGAAAACAGATTCTCCTTTAACGAAAGTTACTCCATCTAATTTGGACACCATCGCTTCCAATTATTATGAGCAGTATTTAAAGCTTTATCCTTTGGACGCTACTTCTCAGGGGGACCTGCGGTACAACGATCAGCTTCCGATTAATATTGATAAAGATTTTATATCCGGAGAGGTTGCCTTTTACCGTTCTGTGGAAAAGCAGCTGGAAAATGTAGATTATAAAAATCTTTCGGATGATGATAAGGTTGTGTATGATGTACTCAACTTTACACTAAAAGACAAAATTGAAGCTTACAATTATCATCCGGAATATATTCCTTTTACTCAGTTTGGCGGTCTTCCGCTGAATTTCCCTTTGTTTGGAAGCGGTGAAGGAAGCCAGCCTTTTAAAACAGAAAAAGATTACACCGACTGGCTGAAAAGAATGGAAAAATTTCCGGAATGGATGAACGCCGCAACTGAAAATTTCCGCGAAGGCATTAACAATAAAATGGTTTTGCCTAAAAAACTGGTGGTAAAGATGATTCCTCAGATGAGAGCAGAAGAAATTACAACAACCGATCTTGATAAAAATATTTTCTACGGACCGATCCGGAAGTTTCCGAAAAGTTTCACAAACGAACAGAAAGAAAAGTTCTCAAAGCTTTATCAGGATGCCATTGTACAGAAAATTATTCCTGCATATACAAAAATGGGTGACTTTTTAGAAAAAGAATATTTACCAAAAGCAAGATTAACAGACGGTTACAACAGCTTACCTAACGGGAAGGAAATTTATCAATATTATGCAAAAAGCTGGACCACAACGGATAAAACACCTGAAGAAATTAATAAGACCGGACTTCAGCAGGTTGCCATGCTCCGCGCTGAAATGGAAAAAGTAAAACAGCAGGTTGGTTTTACGGGTACACTGGAAGAATTCATCAATCATGTAAAAACAGATCCGAAAGCAATGCCTTACAAGACTTCAAATGAAGTTTTGGCTGCATTCAACGGAATTTTAACGAAGATCACTCCAAAGCTGAAAACCATGTTCTCCGTAACGCCAAAAACGGGATTTGAGATCAGACAGACAGAAAAATTCAGGGAAGCAAGTGCAAGCGCAGAATATATACAGGGAACTCCTGACGGAAAAAGACCGGGAATATTTTACGTTCCGCTTCCAGATCCTTCAAAATTCAATGTGACATCAGGAATGGAATCTCTGTTTTTGCATGAAGCAATTCCGGGGCATCATTATCAGGTTTCTTTACAGCAGGAAAACACAAAACTGCCAAAATTCATGAGATTCGGATGGTTTGGAGCTTATGGTGAAGGATGGGCGCATTACTGCGAAACTTTAGGGCCTGAATTCGGGCTGTATACTGATCCTTATCAGAAGATGGGATATCTGAGCGACCAAATGCTGAGAGCGGTAAGACTGGTTGTAGACACGGGTCTCCACACCGGAAAAATGACCCGTGAAGAGGCGATTAAATATTTTTTAAGTAATATTTCCTATGACGAAGCGGGAGCAACAGCAGAAGTGGAACGATATATGGCAATGCCGGGACAGGCTTTAGGCTACAAAATCGGTTCGTTGAGAATCCGTGAACTGAGAGAGAAGTACCAGAAAGAACTGGGAAGTAAATTTAATTTAGCCAAATTCCATGATGAAGTTTTGAGTCAGGGCTGTCTTCCTTTAGATGTTCTGAACAGAAAAATGGAACTTTGGGCGAAAAAACAGAAATAATTTTTGCCGGGATCCCAAACAACTAAAATTGAATAATAAAAAAGTACAACGAAAAAAGATGTTTACAGTAGAACAAATTGAATCTGCTCACAGCAAAGTAAAAACAGGAGCAGATTTTCCAAATTACATCAAAGAAATTAAGGAATTAGGCGTGAAATCTTTTGAAACATGGGTAAAAGACAGCCATACCGAATATTTTGGAGAAAATGATTTTAAAACAACCTCAGAACCTCAATATAAAGATTTAGCAATCGCTGATCATTCTGACCAAGAAAAGTTTGTTCAGCAGCTTAAAAGTCATCAGAGAGGAGAGACGGATTATATGAAATTCTGTGAAGACTGCGCAGAAACCGGTATTGAAAAATGGATCGTGGATCTCGATAAGTACACCTGTATTTATTATGACAAAACCGGAAACGAAATCCTAACAGAAGAAATTCCTCATTAAAAAACTGAAGTCACAAATTAATTTTTGTGGCTTTTTGTTTAGTTTTATGTTTTAAAAACAAAACATGATAAAAGCATTTCTTTTTTTAATAGTTTCAGTTTTGGGATTGTGTTTTTTAAGCTGCAAATCTGAAAATAATAAAATTATACCGTCCGAAAAAATTACTGTTGATGAAAATTTAAGTAAAAATGATACATTTAAAATTCTCTCAAAATATCCTGAGCTTAAATTATTTAACAGTGAAAAAGTTGAAAGCGCAACAAGAACAGCTTATATTTTACAGATATCTAGTTTTTCTGATGGGTACAATCATACAAGATCAGTCAGTTTTGAAGATTATAAATGTAAAACTGAATACAAAGGAGACACCATCAATATCTGGCTTAATAATTATAACGGATATTTTGGAAACGGAGTTTTGGTAAAGATTTTTAATGATCAGTTTTTAATTCAAGATATTGACCCAAAAACATTAAAAGGCGAAATTAAATTTATCAATTCTCATCCGGTTTATCAGAAATTGGTTCTCAATAAGTACATCTTTCAAAAAAGCGACAGTATTTATGGGTTTATCGACTATGAGACGAAGCTGGATTCTCTGGTTACTAAAAATTTCAGAGGATATTTTAAAACAAAAATTAAATAAGAAAATAATGACAGAAAGTCTAAAATCGCTATTCCTAAGGGATTTAAATAAGCTGAAACAGGAAATTGAATGTTACCAGAATGAAGCAAACCTCTGGAAAACAGAGGAGAAGATATCGAATTCTGCAGGAAATTTAACGTTGCATATTGTGGGAAACCTCAGTCATTTTGCAGGAGCTGTTTTGGGAAATTCCGGTTATGTAAGAAATAGGGAACTTGAATTTTCATTAAAAGATGTTCCGAGAACGGAATTAGTTCAACAGATTGAAAAGACGATCGAAACGGTGACGATTACGCTTGAAAGGCTGTCTGATGAAGACCTCCAGAAGCAATATCCGCTTGAACCTTTGGGTTAT
Organism: Chryseobacterium sp. VD8; assembly: GCF_037149975.1. NCBI lineage: Bacteria > Pseudomonadati > Bacteroidota > Flavobacteriia > Flavobacteriales > Weeksellaceae > Chryseobacterium > Chryseobacterium sp. VD8. The sequence goes on from NZ_JBBCQL010000155.1 coordinate 7,464, forward strand.
GGAATGACGACGGAATATTTCCTGATCCATCTTTTCGGGCATCTGAGTTATCATCTGGGACAGATTAATTATCACCGGAGATTGCTGGATTGATTTGTTTGTTCATTTATTTAACCACCCCGTCAAAAATTCTTCCGAATTTTCGCCACCTCTCCAAAGGAGGGGAATTCAGGCTTCGGAAAATACTTTTATTTCTCGAACAGCATTTTGGTGATGAAATCTTTGGCTCCGTTTCCGCGTGCGGGAGAATATTCCCTTCCGTAGAAAATAATCTGAAGATGAAGTTTATTCCACACTTCTTCCTTCCAGAGTTTTTTGGCGTCTTTTTCGGTTTCCACGACGTTTTTTCCGGAAGTGAGCTTCCACTGAGTCATTAATCTGTGAATATGGGTATCTACCGGAAAAGCAGGAAATCCGAAACCCTGACTCATCACAACGGATGCGGTTTTATGCCCGACTCCGGGAAGGGCTTCCAGTTCTTCGTAGGTTTGCGGCACTACTCCATTGTGTCTTTCCAGAAGCAGTTCAGCCATTCTTTTAAGGTTTTTGGCTTTGGTGTTGGCGAGCCCGATTTCTTTGATTAATTCTTTAATCTGATATTCCTCCAGCTTTGCCATTCTTTGTGGGGTTCCTGCCACCGCGAAAAGCTCAGGCGTTACCTGATTTACCTTTTTATCGGTTGTCTGTGCAGAAAGTGCAACAGCAACCATTAAAGTATAAGGATCGGTGTGATCCAGCGGAATGGGAACTTCGGGATATAATTTTTCTAATTCGGTCTGTACGAGTTCGGCTCTTTGCTTTTTTGTCATGGAAGCATTAAATTTGAACAAAAATAAATCATTATGTTGAAAGTCGGAGATAAATTACCTCAATTTGAAGGAACCAATCAGGATGGCGAAACGGTACATTCTGAAAATCTGATCGGTAAAAAACTTGTTGTTTTTTTCTATCCGAAAGCCAATACTCCGGGTTGTACCGCTGAAGCATGTAATTTGAGAGACAATTATGCAGAACTGAATAAACAGGGATTTGAATTGTTGGGAGTAAGTGCAGATCCTGTAAAAAATCAGAAAAAATTCAGTGAGAAATTTGAATTTCCGTTTGATATCATTGCTGATGAAACCCGCGAAATTATTGAGAAATTCGGAGTTTGGCAACTGAAAAAATTCATGGGAAAAGAATTCATGGGAATTGTAAGAACCACTTTTGTTTTTGATGAAAACGGAATCTGTACAGAAGTTATCGATAAGGTAAAAACGAAAGATCACGCTGCACAGATTTTGAAATAGTTTTTAAATAATATCTTTAATTTAATCGCAAAAGGCTCAAAAGAATAAAAATCAGAGATCTTTAAAAACTGTTGAATCTTTTTTGTGGCTTTTGCGGTTAAATAAAAGTAAAAACTATATTATTCTGTTTCGTAATACATCAGTTCTTCCAGATCGTTGGGAATGGTGACGAATTTTTGAAATTTTAACCCCAGCTTTTCAATTAATTTCTGAGAAGAAAAGTTGTCCTTTGTTGTAATGGCAGAAATCTTTTTCAATCCGAAATCCTGCATTCCGACTGATTTTATCTTTAAAGCAGCTTCATAAGCATACCCTTTTCCTTCAAACTCATCTAAAAGTGAAAAGCCGATGTCTACCACATCCAATCCTTCCCTTTCGAAAATTCCTACCCCTCCAATTTTATGATTTCCCTCTTTGGTAAGCATTAAATAATTTCCATAGCCCAATCTTTCCATCTGAGGAAGAAAACGGTTTCTTACATAATCTTCTGCATCGGAAATGGTTTTCAGATTACGATCCCCGATGAACTGAATGAATTTCGGACGGTTGTAAAGATCCAGAATAAATTCCGCATCATCCAAAGCCATCGGACGAAGAATCAGACGTTCTGTTTCGTAAAAATTATTTCCGTTTGGTGGATCTTGTGGGTTTCTTTTTAGGCTCATCTTTGGGTTCTTCTTTTTTCTCGATCTTCAGCAATCTTGGGTTATTGGTGCATTTTTTATTATAAAGCTCAATGTATGAACCGTTATCTTTAGCTTCCGTAATCGCTCCTGTTGATTTACTGATGGTTAAAGTAAAGTGTTTTTTCTGATACGGACATTCTGTAGAAGTGAGTTTTCCTAAATTCAGATAATAATTGGATTTATCTTCGTAATAATTCGCCGCAATATCTCTGAATTCCTCATCAATAATGTAGCCGTCTGTAGCCGCAGAAATGGCAGCATCCTGAATATCATCGGGTTTTCCTACAAAGTTTTTAAGCCCTTCGAGAGTGGTAACGTATTCTGTTTTTCCGCCCGAAGCATAGACAATGTAGTAAAATTCATCCTCTTCTGCAATTCCTATATTAAATCCTGATGCTGGGGAAACATAATCAATTGGCGCTCCGGACTGTTTCAGGATTTGATCTTTGCCATAACTTTTGTGAATCAAAAGCCAGGAAGTTGCTTTAACATTCGGAATGATGTTTTGTAAAATACTGGAAACATTCGAAAAATGCTTCTTTTCCTGCGCGTAAGAAAATGTTCCCAAAAACAAAAAACCGAATACCCAGAATTTTCTTATCAATTTTATCATAATTACAGAACGAGAAAAAAAAGGAATTATTTTACATGAATTTATCTCCTTTCTTCAGGTTTTTAAGGTCTAAAACATAATCTTTTATGAGCTGATCGTGATCTCTCGGACAGATTAAAAGAGCTTTATCGGTATCTACAATGATGTAATTTTCCAGTCCGTCGATAACCACTGCTTTATTGTTATTCTTCATACGGATTACATTTCCTTTCGCATTGTAGGTAAGAATCGGCAGTTTAGAGGTTACTGCATTCAGATTCTCGTCTTTATCTGCATTTTCATAAACGGAGGTCCATGTTCCCAGATCGCTCCAGCCCAAATCTGCCGGAATTACATAAACATTCTGTGCTTTTTCTAAAATTCCGTTATCAATGGATATTTTCTGGACTTTAGGATAAATCAGTTCAATACAGCTTTTTTCACTGTCTGCATTATATTCGCAAGCCATAAAATGCTGTGTCATTTCCGGAAGATACATTTCAAAAGCATGATGAATACTTTTTACGCTCCAGATAAAAATCCCTGCATTCCAAAGGAAATCGCCGCTTTCCAGAAAACTTTTGGCAATCTCAAGAATCGGTTTTTCCGTAAAGGTTTTTACTTTATAATAATCGGAATCGTGCTTATCCACAAACTGAATGTATCCGTATCCCGTATCAGGTCTTGTAGGGGTAATTCCTAACGTAACGAGATATTCGTTTTTTGCAGCAATTTCAAAAGCCAGTTCTGCTTTTTTCAGAAAAGTTTCTTCTTTTAAAATTAAATGATCTGCAGGAAGCACAATCAT
>NZ_JBBCQL010000156.1:0-10813 GCF_037149975.1 Chryseobacterium sp. VD8
AATAAATAACAACCATCAACGATAAAAAAATCCCAGTTTTTCAACCGGGATTTTCTGTTTGAAAAAGTACCAACTAATTTCAAACTACAATTTAGCTATATGAATGTTTTGGTGTTTTGGTTAATTCGACATCGTTAAAAACTGATGGCTCATCTGCACTTTAAATTTCGCTTCTGATTTCAGTTTAGAATAGATCATGCTTTCAAAGGCCTGCACTTCTTTTAATTTCTGATCAATACATTCTGCGATCTGAACAACGGAAAACAGAAAATCTCTGTATACCGCAATATTTACCGTTTGTCCTTGAACCGGAAGATAAGCTTTCAGAAAAGGAATTGTTGTTTGGTGTTGGTTGTAATTCACACAATATCCCGCTCCTTCACGCGAAGTGATGATTTCAAAATCGTTGATAAAATCCAGCACGCTTTTATTTTTATCTTCTTTATTACTATTTTTCGACAAGTATCTGTTGATTTTATCTAAAATATGCTGTGCATATTCCATCATCGTAACGGTTTTCCATTCGAACTGATGATTGATTTTCTTTGAATTTCTGGCAGGTTTTCCGTTTTCACAGGTGGTGCAGAAAGAAATCCCTATTTTGTCGTAATAAGGAAAAAAGCAGTCTTTAATCTGTAGGGAAGCATCCGCCTGAATTCTGTCGTTGGCAAAGTTGTAATACAAAAAAGGACTGTAGAGATTCGAAAGTTTTTTCAGATAGTCGGTTTCACTTGTATTCTGATATTCCTCAAACCATTTTTCAAGGTTGTCGTAATAGGTATTTTCAAATTCGTTAAAACTTAGATATAATGGCAGTTCCATAACTTCGTAATTTTGATAAGACAAAGCTATTGCAGTAATGCGACAAAACTCGACGTGTTATTTTTTAGTTTTAATTTTTTTTGAAACAGAAAATAATTTTACCTTCAAATGAGATCCTCTTATTTTTTATCGGGTACAATTTTGATTGAAAACATATAATCCAATGATGATTATATTATTTTGAGTTTAAAACTTTCAACTTTTTAGTGTACATATCGTAGAAAATTTTACGTCGGTCTTTTTTGTAAAGGATAAAATAAGTAACGTTTTTATTTTTTACGATTGAGTCTCCGGTATCAATTAAAGTGAAAATATTCAAATCATCTAAATAGAACTTTTTGTAATCTGAAGTTTTAACTAAATAAGCATGACTCATATAATCATATTTATCGTAGACTACAACTCCATTGAAATGCTGTTCAAAGGAGTTGTATTTAGAAAAATTGGGATCTAGGATTTGTTTTAAAATCCCAAAACAGAAGACAGCCACAAAGAATCCGAGAATAATTTTAGTAAAATTTTGTTTAAGAAATTTCATAAAGGCAGTTATTATGTCTCTCCGTTATCCTCTAACTCTTCTTTCCTCTTTTTAATAAAATCCGTCGGACGAATTCCGTTGATTTCGTAGAAAAGATCAGAAAAATTCTGTCTGGAAGCTATTCCGCATTCTTTTGCGAGGGTTTCGATGCTGTACTTCAGATATTTTTTATCTTCAAAAAGCAGATTGGTAATGTAATTGATTCTGAGTTCGCTTAAATATTTATTGAAATTTGCCTTTTTATATTCGTTAATCACCTGTGAGAGGTAGTTTGAATTAGTACCTAGTTGGGCGGCTAATTTGCCAATGGTTAAGCCTTTTTGTGTAAAACCTTTTTTATCTTCAAAAGTTTTAAGTTTTTTCAGAAGCTCTTCAACTTTATTCTCTGTAATCGTCAGTTTTTTTTCTTCAATCTGTGGAACAATTTCTTTTATTTCATTCGCCTCTTCTTTCTTATGGCTTGCCATAAATTTCTTTTCCACCATAATATATTTTTTCTGAATTTCATTAGATTTTTTATGCCTTCTGGTAAGCAGAATAACCAGACCGATTCCCCAGATAATCAAAACGATAATAATAACAGTTCCGAGATAATTTATTTTCTGAAGTTTATTTTTTTCTTCCAGTAAGGTATTGGTATCATAATCTTTATGAATTTTCGGAGACAGATAAATGAAATCTTTGGACATGATGCTGTCTGCACGAAGTAACTGACTTGTATAATATAACTGAAGTTCCTGATTTTTCTCTTTTTTGGAATAATCGATCAGGAGTTCGTAATTTTCTCTCAGCTCCGGAAGAATAAACTGATGCTTCTGAAAAATAGAATCAATTTTTTTAAAATAAACAATAGATTGTCTGGTCTTTTTAAGCCCAGAAAAACTTTTTCCGATATAGAAATAGCTTACCGAAAGTCTTGCAAAATCGCGGCTTTCTTTAATAACGGGCAGCGATTGATTAAAATCTTTTAAAGCTTCCTGAAATTGATTTTTTTTATATTCTGAAATTCCTTTGGCTAAAATAAAATAGCCTTTCTCTAAAGCATATTCCGGATTATCCCCTACTTCAGAAAGACCAGTCTGTATTGCTTCATCTGCTTCTCCGTCTTTCCCGAGATTCCGGTAACAGATAATAAGCTGATGAAGGCTGTTGAAATATCCTTTATTATTATTGTAAATTTCGTTGGGATGAAGTTTTGTTATTTCTTTCGCTTTCTCTCTGTAATAAACCAGACATTTTGTAAAAAGCTGTGAAGCGTCTTCATAGTAGCCGAGATAACTTTTTACAACCCCGATATGATAAAGATTCTGATACTTCAGATATTCATTTTTAGTATTTTTTGAATATTTGTATGCTTCCAGATATTCGTTAAGAGCGAGTTGAAATTTTTTATAATGATAATAATAAATAACGCCTTTATCAATATGGGAGACAATTTTAAGATCATCATCATTCGTTTTATTGGCGGCCCAGATCATGCTGTCCGCATATTTCAGTTTATTCTCGTTTAAGGAAGAAAAATAAACGGCATCTTTATAGCCCTGAACCAGCTTTTGGTAATTCTTCTCCTTTTTTGCCATATCAATATACGGCTTAATAAACGGAAATGCTTTCGTATCATTTTCGGGAAAGTCTTCATATTTCAGCCTAAGCTTATAATAATCGCTGTAACTTTCCTGAGATAATACTAAACTAAAAAACCCGAAAAAAAGAATAAAAAATAATTTTTCTTTCACCCTGTTAAATAATCCTGTGTGTTAAGTCCTCAAAAGTACACAAAATAGATCATTTTTTATCAAAGATTAATGAATTAAAACAGGGTATAGTATTATTTCTACTTTACAAATTTACAAACTGAAAATCAGGTAATTAATAAATAAAAAGACAGCAATGGCATTGTCTTAATTTATGAATAATGACCACATTTGTTTTTTTATTTCACCATAAGGTTATAATTTCGAACCAGAAAATCAAAGAAAAATAAAATTAGTTAAGCCGTTTATAAATTTATTGAATAGAAAGGAAGCACTAAAAAAGCACAAAGATAAATTTTGAAAAGCTAATAAACATGATTCTATTCATAAATCTTACCACCTTCCTTAACAGGAGAAATTACTTTTTTGGAAGGCTGGTTTTTTTTAAATTTAATTTTTTTGAAAACTAATAACCATTTTTTTTAAAAAAGATAATAACCGTGAAGAAATAAATTAGTCCTGTGTCTTACAGGTAAATTGGGAAGGAGGTTCTGAAATATGAACCTTTTTATTAGAGTTTTCAGTTTTAATCGAAAAGAGACTGTTCCTTACGGGCAGCCTCTTTTCTTTTTAAAACATTAAGGATTTACAAATCACTTCCAGCCTCCGCCTAAGCTCTTGTAAATATCAACAACTGTACTCAGCTGTTTTTGTTTAGCTTCCACCAGTTCCATTTTGGCATCCAGAGCGTCTCTTTGGTTCAGAAGAACTTCCAGATAATCTGCTCTTGAATTTTTAAATAACTGATTGGCTATATCTATTGATTTTTCCAAAGCCTGTGTTTCTTCAGACTTCAGTTTGTAATACTGATCGATGTTTTTTACTTTAGACATTAAATTGGCAACATCCAGATAAGCATTCAGGATGGTTTTATCATACTCATACAAAGCCTGAATCTGTCTTGCATCTGCCGTCTGAAAGTTGGCTTTAATAGCACTTTTATTAATAAGAGGTCCTGCCAGTTCACCCACTAAGCTTGCAGCCATAGATTCCGGCAATTTAACAAGATAAGAAGGTTTAAAGGCTTCCAGTCCTAATGTTGCAGAGATTTCCAGAGACGGATAAAACTCTTTTCTTGCCGCTTCCACATCCAGTTTTGAAGATTTTAATTCCAGTTCAGCCTGTTTGATATCGGGACGATTCGCCAGTAACTGGGACGGAATCCCCGTATAAACCGTCTGAGGAATCATCGCCATGAAGTCTCCTTTTGATCTTACAATTGGTTGCGGAAAACGTCCGCAAAGCGCATTGATTTCGTTTTCTTTCTCCGTGATTTCCTGACGGATGGTGAATTCCGAAGCTTTAGACTTTGCCAGCTCGGCTTCGAATTTTTTTACGGCAAGTTCAGTTGCTGCTGCAGCTTCTTTCTGAATTTTTGATATTTCCAGAGCTCTCTGCTGCAATTTTGTATACTGCTGAATAATATCCAACTGGTTATCCAGCGCTAATAATTCATAATAATTATTGGCAACTTCCTCTATTAAGTTGGAAAGAACGAAGTTTTTACCTTCTACAGTAGAAAGATAATGGGCAACAGCAGATTCTTTCTCCGTTCTCAGTTTTTTCCAGATATCCACTTCCCAGTTTGCCATTAAACCGCCCTCAAAATTTCCAAGCGGATCAGGCATATCTTTTCCGGGTTCTATCTGTGTGGTTGCATCACCAGCACCTTCACTGGTGTAGCGTCCTGCTTTTTTCACTCCTGCTCCTACTCCTGCAGAAACCGTAGGGGTTAATCGCCCTTTTTTAGCTAAAACACCACTTTTTGCAATCTCAATCTCCTGCAAAGTAATCATAAGCTCCTGATTATTTTTTAAAGCAGTTTCTATTAAGGCTACTAAATTAGGATCTGTAAAAAACTGTCTCCAAGGTGTTGTTCCGCTGTTATTATTGGCATCACCCTGATCCTGCTGATTAAAATTCTGAGGAATATTTTCTTTTACCTCATCTTTTACCACGGTCGCCATTGGCGCCTTACAGCCTGCTAAAACAAGCGATAAGGCGATGGCTGCTATATATCTTTTATTATAAATCTTCATGTTTGTCGTCGTGTTGGTACGGTTCTGTTTGTTCTGTCAAAGGATTTTCCTCTTCATATCTTGCCAGTCTCGATTTATCGGCAATTGTTCCAAAAATGTAGTACAATCCCGGTATAATCATCAATCCGAAAATAGTTCCGATCAGCATTCCACCCGCTGCCGCAGTACCAATGGTTCGGTTACCTATTGCTCCGGGACCTGTTGCCACCACTAACGGAATCAGACCTGCGATGAATGCAAATGAGGTCATCAAAATCGGACGGAAACGAATTGCAGCTCCTTCAATCGCAGCCTGCGCTACAGGAATTCCTTCTTCCGCTTTTTTCTGAACGGCAAATTCCACAATCAGTACAGCATTTTTACCCAAAAGACCAATCAGCATGACCATGGCAACCTGAGCGTAAATATTGTTTTCCAGTCCTAATAATTTCAGACATAAGAAAGCTCCGAAAATACCCGTCGGTAAAGATAAAATTACCGGTAACGGAAGAATGAAACTTTCATACTGTGCGGAAAGAATAAGATAAACGAATCCTAAACACACAAGGAAGATGAAAATAGCTTCGTTTCCACGGCTTACCTCATCTTTAGAGATCCCCGCCCAATCAATTCCAAAACCCCTCGGAAGTGTTTTATCCGCAACTTCCTGAATGGCTGCAATTGCCTGTCCGGAACTGTAACCCGGAGCAGGAGTACCACTTACCTCGGCAGAATTGTACATATTGTGTCTGGTAATCTCAGAAAGACCATATACTTTTTCCAGATGCATAAAATCTGAATACGGAACCATCTGATCTTTATCATTCTTCACATACAGTTTCAAAAGATCGCTTGGTAAGGCACGATATTGAGGTCCCGCCTGAACAATTACTTTATAAGGTCTGTCGAAACGGATGAAACTGGTTTCATAGTTGGAACCGATTAAGGTGGATAAATTATCCATTGCATTTTCAATCGTCACTCCTTTTTGCTCGGCAAGATCATTATCCACTCTCAACATATACTGAGGGAAACTCGCGGAATAGAATGTAAATGCAGAACCCAGTTCAGGACGCTTTTTCAGTTCCCTTACGAAGTCGTTGCTTACCTTCTCCATTTTTTGATAATCTCCACTTCCTGCTTTATCGAGCAGACGAAGTTCGAAACCACCTGCTGCACCGTATCCCGGAATGGAAGGCGGCTGGAAGAATTCTATATTCGCACCCGGAATATTTTTCGCTTTTTCTTCAAGCTTTTCTATAATTTCCGCCGCAGATTCTTTACGGTCTTCCCAGCTTTTAAGGTTAATAAGACAAGTACCGGAGTTGGAACCTGTACCTTCGGTAAGGATTTCGTAACCCGCCAATGAAGAAACAGACTGTACTCCGTCGATATCTTCAGATTCTTTCAATAATTCTCTGGCAATCTGGTTGGTTCTTTCCAGCGTAGAACCGGGAGGAGTCTGAATAATCGCATAAATCATCCCCTGATCTTCCGCAGGAATAAATCCTGAAGGCAATGAGTTGCTTAAAAAGAATGTACATGCACAGAAGGCTAATAGTAAAGGTAAAGTAATTGTTTTTTTCTTCACTGTTTTGTTTAGCATTCCTTCATATTTGTTCGCTCCTTTTGTAAATAATCCGTTGAATTTATCAAGGAAAATAGTAATCGGAGTTCTTCTTTTAGCTTTTCCGTGGTTATTTTTTAAAATTAAAGCACATAAAGCCGGCGTTAATGTTAAAGCTACAACCCCTGAAAGGATGATTGCAGAAGCCATAGTAATGGAAAACTGACGGTAGAAAACCCCAACCGGACCAGACATGAATGCAATCGGAATAAATACGGATGCCATTACCAGAGTAATTGCGATAATCGCTCCGCTGATCTCATGCATGGCTTCTTCAGTTGCTTTTAGCGGAGATAAATGCTTCTCCTCCATCTTGGCATGAACCGCTTCAATTACCACAATCGCATCATCCACTACAACCCCGATCGCCATTACAAGCGCAAAGAGAGAGATCATGTTTAAGGTAATTCCGAAGGCGGACATTACTGCAAAAGTACCCACCAAGGATACGGGAACCGCCAAAGCAGGAATTAAGGTGGAACGCCAGTCTCCCAGGAATAAGAATACAACGATTGCCACCAAAATAAAGGCTTCAAAAAGCGTATGAACTACTTTTTCAATAGAAGCATCAAGGAATTTTGATACGTCATAACTAATGTCGTAATGCATTCCTTTCGGGAAAGTGGTTTTCTGCAGTTCTTCCATCAAAGATTTTACGTTCTTGATAACGTCACTTGCATTGGAACCATATGATTGTTTTACTGTAATCGCTGCTGAAGGTTTACCATTCAATGTAGAATAAATATCATACATGGAAGAACCAAATTCGATATCTGCAACATCTTTCAGTCTAATAAACTCTCCATCCGGTTTTGCTTTAAGGATGATGTTTCCATAATCCTTTTCATTATTAAAACGTCCGGGATATTTTAAGATATATTCAAATGACTGGGATCTTTTCCCTGAACTTTCCCCTGTTTTTCCCGGAGAAGCTTCTAAACTCTGCTTATTCAGAGATTCCATCACTTCATCTGCAGAAATACTGTATGCTGTTAATCTGTCAGGTTTCAGCCAGATACGCATTGCATATTCTCTGGTTCCGAGGATATCTGCAAAACCAACTCCGCTTACCCTTTTCAATTCAGACATTACATTGATATCTGCATAGTTGAAAAGGAATTTCTGGTCTGCTTTAGGATCGTCACTGTACAGGTTAATGTACATCAACATGTTCGGTTCTTCACGGGTAATTTTCACCCCTTCACGCACTACCAACGGCGGAAGTTTGTTTACTACCGAAGAAACACGGTTCTGCACGTTTACTGCCGCTACGTTCGGATCGGTTCCCAGATCGAAAACCACCTGAATAGAAGCTTCTCCGTCGTTTCCGGCATCGGAAGTCATATATTTCATCCCCGGAACCCCGTTCAAACCTCTTTCCAGAGGAATAACAACAGATTTGATGAGCAATTCGTTGTTCGCTCCCGGATAATCCGCTGTAAAATTTACTTTGGGCGGAGAAATAGACGGGAACTGGGTAACCGGTAATTTCAAAAGGGATAAAACTCCCATAAATACGATAATCAAAGAGATTACGATAGACAGAACAGGTCTGCGAATAAATTTCTTAAACATAATTACTTACTTCATTAGAGCGTATTACTCTGCTTTTAATTTTAATGACTGAAGAACTTTTTTCGGATCCTGAACTTTTGTCTGAACTTTTTGATCGTCTTTTACTTTCTGAACACCTTCCAATAAGATTTTATCTCCTGTTGAAAGTCCTGAAGCTACTACATACACATCAGGCAGTTCATAAGCGATTTTAATATTTTTGGACTTTGCCACTCCGTTCTTATCCACTACGAATACATATTTCTGATCCTGAATTTCGTAAGTGGCTTTCTGAGGAATGATTAAAGCATTTTTCAATGGTAAAGTCATTCTTACCTTTCCGGTTTCTCCGTTTCTCAGAAGTTTATCTGGATTTGGGAATTTTGCTCTGAAGGCGATGTTTCCTGTTTCACTGTCAAATTCTCCTTCAATGGTCTGAACCTGTCCTTTCTGTGGAAAAACATCTCCGTTTGCCATTACCAGATCCACCATATTACTTCCTCTTGAAGCTACATTTCTCTGATAGTTAAGATATTCCGGCTCCGAAACGTTGAAATAGGTATAAATATCATTGTTATCGGAAAGAGAGGTTAATAAATCTCCTTCATCTACCAGACTTCCCAGTTTCAACGGAATTCTGTCGATAATTCCCGAAAAAGGAGCTTTAATGTCTGTAAATGACAAGTGTATCTGTGCCAATTTAGCTTCTGCATTGGCTGCATCCAGCTTTGCTTTAGCCATCGCTCTTTCGTTTTTGGAAACGATATTGTTACTGGCTAATGTACTTGCATTTTTCAGCTCAATTGTTGCCTGAGCAACTTCTGCCTGAGCTTTCAGTAATTCTGCCTGATATAATTTCGGCATAATTCTGAATAAGGTCTGTCCCTGATGAACAAACTGTCCTTCATCCACAAAGATTTTTTCAAGGAAACCTTTTTCCTGTGCACGAACTTCAATGTTCTTTACGGATCTGATCTGCGCCACGTATTCTTTGTCGATCGCGGTACCCATCACAATGGGTGAGGTTACCGGATAAACTGCGGCTTCTTCTTTTTCTTCTTTTTTCTTGTTACAACCAGTGAACAATAAAATACTGCTTAGCGCAATGCTTGCGACAACTCTTTTAATCATAATTCTAGAGTTTATGTAAATCGTTAATGTTTTAAATATGAAATGGCAATTGGAGAAATTAACGGTATAATTTATTGCCGGAAATTATAACGTCGGATTTCCCGACGGATAGCAAACCGACAGGAAATAAGTGGGAAAAGGGGATTTTAAATTCTGATAGAACGAATCAGAATGAATTTTTTAACAGAAGCGTATTCTGATAGACAGCCATGAACAGCTGATTTTAATTTTTTAAAACTTTTTAAACCAAAAATATAGACCAGTGTGAAGATGCTGGCGAAAACAACCATTGTCTGAAAGGTATCGGACAGCTGAAAATCATCTTCTGTAAGCTCCAGTGAATATGCATTGCATATATCATCCGGATTCTGCTGAATAGAAAGCTTTTCGTAGGTCTGATTTAAACGGTTTGCTTTTTTGGGTAAATTCTGAGAGGTATGACTTGTATAATCGTTTCGCAGAGTTTTGACATTGATCTTGCTTTCTACTACAAACAGCAGAAAAAGAGTTGTCAAAAAATAAACGATATAGTTTCTCATAATTTCAAGGCACAAATGTAGACTTTAGTTATGTTATGTTTCAAGACATTGGAGTGAGAAATTGTTTATATTAACAATATTTAACACTCCTTTAAATTCGCTGAAACAGCTTAAATTAAAAGAAATGAGCCTGTTTTCAGGTTGATAAATTAAATGATTTTCAAATACTTAAAACAGAGAACATATTTATTCCCCGAACATAAAAAGCAAAGAACTGCCATGTAAAAGCAGTGAAAAGGTAAATACAAAGTTAATTTTTCATAAAACCCCCATTCTTTTAATTGAAAATAAAAATTTTAACAAATTTTATTAAATTATATGCAATAATAAAATATTATTTATTATTTTTACTATAAACAAAACATGAAAACTTTCTACCATTATTATTAACAATTCAGATTAATATAATAAACATGAAAACAAAATTCCCACTATAAATTTCTCTGTTCTATTTTTGATTTTTCCTGACCAAGTTGGAATTGAATCAACAAAGATTTTAATCTGCAAGTGTAGGAAATGTTATAAATCGATTATATAAAAACTCCATAAGATTCTAAAAACACATCATTGAGAAGAGACGTTTCCCGGAATGTCTCTTTTTTGTTTCTGCCACTATTCTGCTTCCAGTTTTTCACAGAATTTTAACGCATTTTATTTAACATAAAATATTTTTATAATGATAAAAAGACACTTAATTTAAGTGAATTTATAAAAAATTAACATATTATTAGCATAAAAAATTGTAATTTTAGACATTACTATCATCCAATTTTTGGTAACTCACTTAAAAATCACTTATATTATGAAAAAATTATTGCGGACTATTACTT
>NZ_JBBCQL010000157.1:0-10811 GCF_037149975.1 Chryseobacterium sp. VD8
CCGAAGCCAATTAGAGCAGGTAAGCAAGAGAATTGAAAAAATAAAACCCAGAATAAGAGAATTTATTTATGATTTTAATAAGCAAGATTTTGACAGAAAAACAAATAAATTTATTCTCTATCTGTTGGAAAAATCTTTTGTTAAAAGGGAAAAGAGTACGAAAAGAATTCAATTTCCGAATAATCTTTCCGGGTTAAAGGTAAAATCCATAGAGCATTCTCTCACATTCAATATTATTCCAATTAGAGAGATAAGTCCTAAATTACCTGTTGAAATTATTAAGAGAAGTATCGATATTGCTAAAAGGAAAGAATTATTGGATAAGACGCTCAAATGGAAACAAGATAAAGAAAGAATAATGTATTGGACAAATTTGGCATTTCAGGAACTGGAAGAAAAAGGTTCACTAGTTTTTACACCATTGTTTTTTAAAATTGTAGATACAGACCGATTGGCAATTGCTGTTAAAACAGCACATAGTATTTTGAGAAAAAGTACAAAATCCAAACAGCGATACAAGGTAGAAATTAAACAAGAACCCGTTAATTATACTGTAAATAAAAGAATATCATTATGGCAGATGACAATTCAGAAAAAGTAGAAAAATATGGTTTTCTTTATGAAAAGAAAGCTGTGGGTATTTTTGCTAAATTAGATTACACACTTAGAAGTGGTATTCATATTCAACGAGAATATCCTTTGGATGCAAATTTATTTCGTTTCTTAAATGAGAATGCAAATTTTGAGTCTTTAAAAAATTATTATAAAGACTTTTTCAATCTAAACCTAAGAAAAGACGGAAATGAATTCAATCAGTATTATTATTTGGATCTAAATGAAGACGGAAAAAGTAATGTTCCTTCTGAAAGCAGAGACTATTTGAAAAATGAATTTATTATTGTTGGTATGCTTTTTCTAAAGATGTATAAATTGGATGGTAATATTGAGCTTGATAGTATATCTGAATTTACAAGCCTTCTTTATGAAGAATACGAAGAAGAGAAAAATGCTTTGAGAAAATTAATTAATGATAACTCTTCGGATAAAGGTTCTGATTTAAATGATCAACGATTTGAAGATGTAGTAAAAAAATCATTTATCAAGTTTGGAGAGTTAGGCTGGTTAATGTGGGATGACGAAAATGAAAAGAACAAGTTCAAAATAATGCCTTCCTTTGAAAGATTACGAGCAGCATACCAACCTCAGATAGAAACAATAGACAGTTTGATTAAAGAAGTGAAAGATGCAGAATAATTTTCCTCGTATATATAGTTTATCTACCATAGGTATTAAACAACACTTTAATGCCGATTATTTATTTCATCCTTACAGAACGGATTTTAGTGGGGAAAGTGGAAGCGGAAAAAGTATGATCGCAGATATGATTCAATTGATTTTAGTTGGTTCAGGTGAATTTAAATCTGCAACAGATGGTAATAAGGATAGAGATGTAAAAGGGATGCTTTTAGCTTCCGCAGGAAAATCATCTTCAAGAGGTTATGTTTTTCTAAACGTTGAAATTAGTCCGAAAAAGTACATTGTAATTGGGGTATATATCGAAAGTACAAGTAACGCTGCCGAAATGTTTATCGTACATAATGGATATGATTGGGAAGAGCTAACACCTCTAAATATGCCGATTTTTACAAAAGATTTGATTATAAATGACAAAGTAGATACACTAAATAATCTTTGTGAAAAAATTGATTTTGCAAGGATAAAATCTTTTAAAAGAAGAGTATATCATCAAACTCTTTATAATAATGAAATTCTCTCGTTAGATTTAACAAAAGATGAAACATTAAAAACCTATGCTAATATATTAAGATCTTTCTCAAGAGGTAAGGGTTTTAAAACAGAGTCTGAAAATCTAAAAAAATTCCTTTTCGGTGACGATGAGCAAAATGTCATTATGGAAAAATATAAAGAAGAAGTGGATAATATTAGTAACGACTTCTACGAACATAAAAGATACCAGGAAGAAATTGATTTGATAAACAAAAAACAATCTACTCTAAAAAATGCCCTTGATAAAAGTAAAATATACAAATCTACTTATTCTGAATTCCTATTCAAACGATATAATTATTGGAATACTTTAAAGAGAAAAACAGAAATAGAAAAACAAAAAACAGAAGAGGAATTAGAAAATAAAAAATTTGAACTTAAGTTTGTTGAAAATCAGATTAAAAAGTCCAAAATAAAAGACTTAGAGGAGCTTTTAGACAAAAAGAAAACTATCGCTAATCTTGCTTATAAAGATAGTTATAAAGAGGAAATAGAAAGTAAGTATTTCAATATCAAACAATCTAAAACTTATATAGAAACAGTTGATAATTGGTTGACATTAAATGACAATCAATTAGATAAAGTTAAAGAGTGGTATAAATTTCAAACCAAGGAAAACGAGAATAAAAGAAATTTATTGACCTTTATAAATTACCTCAAAAACAATAGTCTTATTAATTATTTTGATATCTCAAATTGGCTGATTGACTTTGAGAAAGCAAATGAAGATTTCCCTATAGAAATTGAAAAACTTGAAAAAGAGATAATTGAACTTGAATCATTATCAAAGTTTTCAGATTTAAATAATCCGGAATCTCTCGTAAGATGGGCTACTGAAAATTTGAACTTTCCCATATCCCACGCAATAGAAAGTATCTTAATCTATTTTCAGAAATATGGCAACGCAAAACCTTCGGAACAAAATGCTAATAGATATGTTCCGTTTCCGGAAGAATTATTTGAAAATATAGAATCTAAAGTAAAAGATAAAAAAGATCATCACGGATTTTGGTTAAATCTTGATGGAGTATATGAATACATAGAATATTCACCTAACCATCTTTTAAACGTCGATAATGTAGAATCCCTCATAAAACCATTATCGGAAATCAAAGAAGGAGTCGGAAAGAAATTAAATGCATTAATTAAAGAAAAAAGCAATAAAGAAAAGTATAAAGAAATACTGTTCAAGTTTAATAATCTTCAGGAAAACATAGATTTGTACAAAAGAAAAGAGGAACTTATTTCTTTTAATATTGAAGAAAGTTTAGATATTTCCGAAAGTAAATTTGAGCAATTTATTCAATTATATCTTGATAAAGACAATATTTTAAATCAATTCAATTTGATTCAAAAAAAATATGAAGATTTTTTGAGTATAAAAACAGTTATAGAAGAGTGTAATAAAAGAATCCAAAAACTGGAAACGGATTTATTTAGTAATAAAGAGAATATTGATATAGAGTTTGTTGAAAAGGAAATCGTACTTCAGAATAAAGAACTAGCTACACAACAAAATGATTTAGAAGAACTAATAAATAAATCTGTTTTTGATGAAACCTTGTTGAAGGAAAAATATTTGAGTAATCAGAATTTATTAAAATGCAGGTATGAATTAGAAAAAGAGTGTCGGGAAATCAATGACAGTATCCAACAAAAGGAAAATACAATTAGTATATCTAATCAGGAACTAACTGAAACAAAACAAATTTCTGAACAACTATTTAAAAATCAACTTGAATATGATGAAAATGTTGAAGAGTTTTCTAATCCTGAAAATGGTGGTTTCAACTCTTTAAAGAATAAGGCAGACAAATCAAAAATTGATTATGAAGTTGTAGTTAAGAAAATACTTGAAGATATGAATTTGCCATATGATGAATCTATTTCAATTGGGAAGCTAGCTAATTTAATGCTCCCGACTGTTTTCCCTACAACAGAAGTTGATGAGGACTTAATTTCATCTAATATTGCAGATAGGTTAAGCAAACTTACACAGGACATTCAGGAAATCGGTTCACGAAAAATTGAAATATTAGGCAGTATTTTTAATGAGGTTTATAAAGTTTACACCAATTACCTCACAAAAATCAATGAAATAGATGTCTATCTAAAAAAGAAAAATAAAATTATTACAGGAGGAAACAGAGCATCATTAACATCAAAAAAATCAATTTATTATCCTGATAGTTGGCTTGGAAATTTCAGAAAACAATTAAATACTCAAATAAACAATACAGGTTTATTCAGTGAGCTTCGGGAAGAAATAGATATCAACAAAATGATGATAAAAGCTTTTCAGCAACTTGGAGGAAGTGCCAAAGTTGAACCTGAAGATTTAATGAATCCAAAATCGTATTTCGATTTAGAATTTGATTTAAAACTTGAAAATGACGAGATTAATTCAGGAAGTAACGGACAAACCTATGCTGCAAATGCTTTGTTATGCTTAGCCAGATTATCTCTGATTGAAGAAAAAGGAAAAAAAGGATTAAAGATAATGCCTATAGATGAAGCTGAAGGTTTAGGAAGTAATTATGATATGTTACACGAGTTAGCAAAGAAAGAACAATATCAGGTACTAACAATGGCAATTGAAACAGCAGGTGAAATAACTGATTATGGGCAATACATTTATATTATGAATGAAAATAACTTGGTAAGTATAGATACTTATGTTCCACCTCTTGGAATCTTTTCAAATCAAGTTTTTCAAGATATTGATGAATACATAAATACGAAGCCGGACAATGAATAAAAATATCACTTGGAAAGAATTAAAAGCTCTTGATGATTTGTATCATTTAAAAAAGACCAAAGCAAATATTCAAGATCATCCTTATATAAAATATCTTTTAGAAGAAAAATGTATTCTTGATAAGAAGCCTGACAATACTAAAGTCATTATTTCTACAGATTATTTTATTGAATTCTATGAAGAAACATTTAGAATACCATATGATGAAGCTAAAAAATTTCTTATAGAAAACGGTATTGAACCTAATGCCAAAAAGAACTTTACACTTGAAGATGTAAAAACTTTAATGCTCATAGCCGAGAATAAAACTGAGTTAAAAAATAATCCAACCAATATAGAAGACTTTTCCAATGAATTTTTTGATACTTCAAAATACTTGAAGAACAAATCAAGTGTAAGAAATGCAGTATTCAAAATTTTAGATATCACAGAATTTGCTTTAGACAAAAAAGAAAACCAATGGAGATTAATTGTTGATCATCCTAATCCTAAGGCAATTGTATTATGCGAAAATAAGTCGTTTTTAAAGCAACCTTGGATAGCTAAAAATACTGAAGTTAAGTTATGGTATGTGGGAGGAAATAATATAAAAATAATTGAAGACATTGATGAAATGGAACTTTCCAAACCAATTTATTACTCTTGCGATTGGGATTTAGCAGGATTACAAATTTATTTGAGAATAAAAGAAAAGCTCAGCAATAGGAATAAGGATATTCATCTACTATATCCTAATGAACCTCATAAAAAAATAAGCACATATATAGATTATCATTACAGCCATTGGGATTTATCAAAAATACTATCTGGATTGTCTCTAGAAAATTTTTCAAAAAAAGAAATAATTCTTATCAACAATTTAATCCAAACCGAAATGTGGATAGAAGAAGAGTCTTTTGACTTGGCTAAAATGATTCAATTGCAGGTTTAACAAATTTCTAGTACTCCCAAACTTATCACGAAATTATGAATATTAATAAACTTTTTTTATTTTCTAAAAATACTGATGCTTTCAGTTCTCAGAGAGGTTATAATTATCAAACATTAAAAACTTTAGAAACTTGGGTTGGAAATTATTTAGAGAATGAGAAAGATGATATATACTGTGAATTTGAAGAAGATATTTTTCAAAAGAATAATTATGATAAAAATTTAAAATTTAGACAAATAAAACTTTATTCAAGTAATTTTTCATTTAGTAGTGATGAAATAAAAAAATGTATTTCTCATTTTTTTATGTTATCCATTAAATCTGATTACAATGACTTTACAAAAGAATTCATTTTTGAAACCAATACAAATGTCGCAGCACAATATACAGATAATGATGCTGAATTATTAAAAGAATGGGTTGATAACCAACACAATTTAACTGAAGAAAAGCTTGGTCGATTTTCTGAAAAAGTGAAAGAAATTGTCACCGAATATATTGATAAACAAAAGAACAGCATAAAAGAAAATGAGGCTGTATCAGAAGCATTTGATATTTTTCAAAAATTAGACTATAATTTCTGGAAAGATTTCACGAAACAAATTAGATGGAAATTCATAGGAGAATCACCAGATATAGAATTCTCAAATATTAAGAAAAATATCGAAAACCTAATTTCTCAACTAACTTTTGATAATATAAATAATGAAAGTACTCAGATTTTTGGTGTTTTATTGGAACACGTATTTATCAGAACCTCTCAGGGAGATAAAGAAAATAGAAAATTAACAAATGAAGATTTAGAAAAGTTAATTTTAAATATTGGAACTTCTGATGATAAATGGTACTCTTCAAAGTATGAATATTATAAAAATATTGCTCCCCCTACTGATTTTAGAGTAGGCGAATTTTTTGAAGTATTAGACTTAGTTAATTATTGCAGAAGAAAAAAATATTTACACAAACATAAAGATACGTGGAATCCGTTTCTGACCTTTTATTCCCGAAATGTAAATATCGAAGATGACTTCAGAAGAAAAGCAATTTATGAAATTGTTTTTCTTAATAATGAATTTTATGAAGTTGATTATGAAAATTTGAATGAAAGGAATAGGCCCAAAGGAGAACTTTTTGGATTTGAGGAGGATGTAAGATTTTATTATAATGATATTAACGGCTTTAAAGATGCAGATGACTTAGAAAATGCACATATTCTAACAAACATCCTTTTTACAATAATTGAAAATAAGAAAGTCAATATTTCAATTGATGAGTTAAAAAAGTGGTTTGTTCAGCTATATCGCAAGATAAGTCAGAAATTATTTTTAGAAAAAGATATTAATGAAAAATGTAAATTCCTTGAATTGAAAGGGAATCTTTTAATGGGAATAAATCGCATTCGACCAAAAGATAAAACATCATTTATTGAGTTTTATTACGAGCTATTAAAAATAGTTGATGATGCTCCTTTATTCAAATTATCACAATTTAGCGAGAGGATAGACAAATATTTAAAGATTTATATTCATCATAATGTTTCTGAAGATGAGGATATTATTGAGGTACTAGATGAATTTTCAGAAAGTTTATTTCCACTAGTAGAAAAGAGGGAAGGTAAAGTTAGATTAGCAAAGTCACAGGTTAATAAAGCCTATTCATTTTTAAAAACTAGTAAGCCAAGAAATATATTAAAAGCACTTGATCTTTTTCATAAAGCAAAAGATAATTATTTTCAAGAAGATACAATAGAGGGTTTTGTTTTAGCTCTTCTAAATATATCACAGTTGTACAATTCATTGGGGATGCATTTTGCAGCAAAAAATTATGCATTAGCATCATTTAGAATGAGTGCAATTAAAGAATTGGTAAAAAGGTTGGAAAATAGTGTTGGCTTACTTTTTTATTCGGATTATTTGCAAGGTTCTTGGTTTAATGCTATTAATATGTTTAGCAAATATATGAGTCTCCGTTTTGATTTTAATTATGATAAAAATGATGCAGAACAGGAAATAAAGGCTACTCACTATGTTTCATTTATTTTGTATTCAATGAATAGAATTTCTACTCAATATAATTATTTGGTAAATGATTATTTGAAACATCTTGACTATGTTGGAGAAGAAATTATTAAGCCTTTATTCTCTAAAATTGAAGAAGAGGTAAAAACAAATGAAAAATTTAATAAAGGGATTGAATACCAAATTGATGATTTTCCGCTTAATGATGTTGGAGACACAAGAGTTATCCAATTTTATGCATTAGGTAGTCTTTGGAGGATTAGTTTTGATAACTCATTTGAGTCATTATCAGTCGGCGAGGAATTTTTAGCAGCTATTCAAATTTTATTGGCTGAAATTTCCTTATCAGAGATTGATTTCCATTTATTAAAATCTAATATTGAAATAGAATTAATTTTAAGTGATACTTATAGACCGCCTGTACAGAAGGAATCCAATGAAGTAATAAAATGGCAAGTATTTATTTGTTTTACAGATGAAAAAGATATTGAAAAAGCAAAAAAGCATTCTGCATTTATCGTTTCATCATTATTAGCTTTATTAAATAACATAAGCTTGCTTCCATATACAGAATTTAAAGAAAAGTTTTGGAAATTCTTTGGAGAAAGTAATTTAATGTCAAAACAGCTTTCTTTTAATTTATATCAAAAAATGCACAGAGATCTTTATGTCAAAGAAGATTTTGAAGCTTATAACTCTACTTTTTTTCAAAAAGAAAAATTATCGTTAGATCTGCCTAAAGAAAATAAGTTTATGAAATGGCAAGATACGTTGAGCGAAAAGTATGATAAAAGCTTCAGTCTAGATGCAATCAAGAATAGGAATAATAATGTTAAGAAAAGTATATACATAACATTAAAAGAATTAAAACAAGATCCGAATTTTTCAGTTCTGATCAATGGATATAGAGATGAAGGTTGGAAAGATTGGCAAATTTTAGTCAATATGCAAAATTTTATGATTAATCATAAAGTAAGAGTTTTTGAAAATTATATTTTATCAAATACAGAAGATGATAAATATTATGAAGAATTCCAAAAAATGTTTCATAAGTATTCACTTATGAATGAAAAGGATTGCTATATAAAATACCCTTTGGAAGCTTTTAAATCAAAAGAATTTATAGATCAATTTAATATTGGAGCAATGGCAATTTTATCTACTTATGGGTTAGAATCAAAATTATTAACTCCTAATTTTAAAGCTCTAAAAGAATTTATGGATGTTAGGTTTAATATTAGAGTAGATGATTATACAGAAAATAATCTTTTGCAAGATATACCCTATTTGACTGAGTAAGTTTTTATCCTCGCTTTCCCGCAGCAAGTAACATAATCAAAATTATACGCACGGCAGCTGCGAAACGTTGCCCTCCACTCCGCAAAGCTCCGCTCCGTGCCAAAGCCATTGGTGCCTATAATTTGGGATTATGCTAAATGCTTTCCTTGCAACGGGCATAGCCCTTTTGCGCCATTTCCTTGCCAACGCTTTTTTCCCGCCCATTTTCATAGGATGCACAAAAAGATGCAGGAAGTGTCGTCTTTTGCCGGTTCCTCCAGCCAATACACAGGCAAGCTGTGTATCCGCTTCCGTCACAGCGCACAGCAGTACTCCGTGCTGATGAAAATACTTTTGCCATTCCTTCCTGCACCTAAATCTTTTCATCCAATTCCATAAAAAGCATTTTCTTTCAGCACTCCATACCGCTGTTTTTTCCATCGCTCTTTATGTTTAGTTATCGAAAGAAATTTTATCAATTATAGAACTTTTCAGAATGCATCTTTTTGTGCGGGCTGTTTACCCATACAATTCCCGGTTTCTTCCCAGAATTAAATCATCAATTTCAAAATCGAATTTTTCATACTCGTCTCTATGCGAAATCTGTCCTTTAAATAAAGCTTTTTCAACTGCAAATTCACGATAGCGATTGAGTATTCCTCCTTCTAGAAATACACAAATTGTATTTTTATTGTTATCAATTTCGTACTCTACATTTTTAACCCAAAACCTGTCCCAGCCAATTTTTGCTTTAATAAAGAAAAATTCAAAAGATTCATAAACTCTTGGAACTACCGGCAGTGTCATTGAGAAGAAACAAAAGCTATCATAATAACGTATGCGTAGCTCCACCTGAATCCCGGATTCAGTATAAAATAATTCGGGACTGTTCTCATTAAGTTTAAGGATTCCCTCATAGATTTCCTGTAACCATCTTGAAACCTTCGCAGAAGAATATCCACTCTGTTTCGAAATGTGAGCAATAGTAAGGTTTTCATTTGTTTTGAAATAATCATTTTTTAAAATCCATTTCAGAAAATCGTTGTATGTTTTCCCATTATTTTGGGATAATAAAATATTCGACCAGTTGGTCATATTCTGTAGGCATTGTAAATACTCTTGAGTTGAAGCCTTGTGAATGAATTTTGGACGTTCTTTTTTTCTTGGCATTTTTCTTTTAAAGTTAGTGAATCAATCAGTACACAAAAAATAAAAAAAGCAAAGCAAGTTAGGAGGCTTCCCAGTCCAGCCGCAATATTGTATAAAGGTCGAGCACTTCGTGTTTTTGGAAAAAGATTTTTTTGTAAAAAACTTACAAAAAAATCTTTTTCCAAAAAACCTTGACACAATTCCCCGCCTCCTTTAAATCAGCTTTCTTTTTTTCCGGTTTTTTCTTGGTTTTCTTTTCAAAATATTTCGTGAGCATCAATTTTAAATCCCGAATTATGCTCAATTTCAAAGTACGTACGTACAATCCTGAAAAAGGAACGCCCGAAAATTCAATTTTCATTTTATCAAGAGGAAGAAATGCAGGAAAGCCAATGTTTGAACCTTGTCCGAACTGTTTTATCCTGTATTGCAGGAATGAAACCGAAAAAGAAAATCTGTACTGGATATTTTATACCCTATGGAAAAACGGATTTTTCCATCCATATCTCTGCGGAAGCGTGATTGATATGCTTCGTCTTTCAGAACTCAAAAAAGTGATTCAAAATTGGATTATTCCAAGTTTTTCCAAAATGGAGCAAAACGGAAAAATCCTGCAGGACATTAAATCTGTTTATCAGCTGGAACAACATTATTCCAAAAAGTTGAAGCAGCTTTCAGAGCTTCGGAGTATTCTCGTACAGAAATACTATTACAAAATATAAAAACGGTTATTTTGTAATAATGGAAGCCGAACTCCAGCAAAAAGCCTCTCAAATTTTTGAGAGGCTTAATTGTTCCGCAGTCACCACAACTTTTATTTCCGGAACTTGTTTTTTATGTTTCTGATAAGAAATTTTAGCAATAAGGTGGCACCAAAACTCGAAACTCC
>NZ_JBBCQL010000158.1:0-10756 GCF_037149975.1 Chryseobacterium sp. VD8
TATTGCAGCGTGTCTTGCGTATGCGAATTTCCAGAATATTGAACACACAGAAGAAAAAAACTGGCTGGTTTACGATTTCGGAGGCGGAACTTTTGATGTTGCATTGGTGAAAATCAATGAAAGAGAACTGAAGATCATCGACCATGAAGGAAACAACTTTTTGGGTGGAGTAGACCTCGATCATTTGATGATCGAAAAATTATTTATTCCAAAAATTGAAGCCCTTTTAAACGAAGAATTTTTGTTTAAAAAACTGATGTCGAAGCAGGATGACAATTACACAAAATTATACTACGAACTTCTATACAAAGCCGAAGAAATAAAAAAAGAGCTTTCTGTAAAAGAAACCGTGATTTCAGAATTGGAACTGAATGACGGCAATCATTATATTGATTTTGAGATTTCAAGAAGTGATTTCAATGAAGTTATTGCCGAAAAGGTTGAAGAAACAGGAATTTTTATTAAAAAATTGCTGGAAGAGAATCAAAAGACAGCGAAAGATATTGAAAGAATTATCTTGGTTGGCGGAACAACGTACATTCCTTACATCAGAGAATATCTGAAGGATACTTTTGGGATTTTAGTGGATAATTCAATTGATCCGACAACGGCGGTAATGGTCGGTGCAGCTTATTTTGCCGGAACGAAAGAAGAAATGGTAGAAGCAAGTGAAGAACAGAAAACAGCTATTCAAAAAGATCAGGATCAGAATAAGATCGATGTAAAATTGATTTACGAGATCAATACTCAGGACGATGAAGAACTTTTGGTAGGAATGGTGGAGAATTTTGAAGGATATTTCAGAATTACAAGAAAAGATGGCGGTTTTGATACAGGTTTAATGAATTTCAGAAATAAATTTTCAGAGTTCATTAAAGTTTTACCGAAACAGGCAAATAATTTCACGCTGACTATTTTTGATCATAACCAAAATCAGATTTTTGAGAAAAATAATATTTCCATTAATCACGGAATTTACAATATTTCGGGACAGCCTTTACCAAACGATATTTGTCTTGAAATCGATGATGCTTTCGGAGGAACTTTACTGGAAAAAATATTTAAGAAAAATGATATTCTGCCTTTAAGCAAAACCATTTATAAAACGACATCCAAAAATTTCAATAAAGATGCCGATGACAAACTGATTATCAATATTCTGGAAGGAAAATCCGGAACTTTGCCTGCGAGCAACATGAGCATCGGATATATTGAGATCAACAGCAAAGATATGCCGATCAATCTCTTGAAAGGAATGGATATTGAGCTGAAATTCAATATGAGCGAATCGAGGGATTTGTCGGTTTCCGTGTACATCAGTTCAATCGATTTTGAGAAAAAGGAAGTTTTTAATCCTCATACAAAGCACATTAATAAAGAAAAATTTCAGGAAGACATTGATAAAGTGATTGACGAGATCGAAAATGAATTACGTTTTGTCGAAAATATTGATGATTCTAATGACGAAGATTTTAAAATACTGGTAAAGTTTAAAAATATGAAAGATGAGCTTTTCAGAATAAAATTTGATCTGATCGAGGTGGAAGAAGACGAATCTACGGAAAGAATTTTTCAGCTTGATGAACGAAAAAGAAGAACGCTTCAGGAATACGATAAATTAGTCCGTTTTCGAGATGTAACCTACGAAATTGAAGAATATAGAGAGAATAAAAGAGATCTGGAAAGTATGCTGGAAGAAGCCACACAAAGACAGAAAGATCAGTTTTATAAGATTGTAAAAGATGAAAAGATCTTTTTGGAGTCCAATGAAAAAGCGATCATCAAAAGGAAATCTCAGGAAATTCAAAGACTGAATACTGAAATTTACTATAAACGTGATGAATCATACGTAGATCTTTATTATCATTACAAATTCCGTGATATTGAAGAGTATAAAGATCAGAAGAAAATTCAGAAACTTATAGAAACAGGAGATAAGGCAGTTGAGAACAGCAATTATCAGGAATTGAAATTTGTGGTTTCGAGCATGTATAACGAGCTGAAAGTAAAACCTAAAAGTTTGTTTGATGATCAGGATGGAAATTTAGGATTGAAATAATAAAAGCACTCTTTTTAGAGTGTTTTTTATCTGTTCATTAATTTTCTGAGCATGAAACCTGCACCAAAAACCAAAGGTATTCCTAAAACGGGAGCCGTAAAACATGCAACAACTAATCCGACAAAAATCATAATAAAAGCCCCGACTATTAAAGTATACAATTGAAGCTGTATCAGTTTATAACCAAATTTTTTAAGTTTTCCCAGATATGGATGATCTATTTCTCTGAATAATTCGTCGTATCGTCTGTTCATTCTGTTATTAACAATGAAAAAAGCGATAATTTCTACTACGACAACAATTTGAAATGCATATTTATTGACGCTCAGCAATACTGCCAAAATCATAAAAACTATAATATAATAACCAATTGTAGTAATCCATTCTGAATTGCTAGCTTTACTTTTAGTATTTTTAAGAAATCTTTCATTAATGGTTGTTTGCTGAAGAAATCTTTGCGCCATTGCTCTGGAATCGAATGTATATTCTTTACTTGCCCAATCTGCGCCGATTCTCGAGTTCTTTTTAAGTATTGTTCTTAAATCTTCTGTGTATGCATCAAAATGTCCAAGAGCAACTAAGATCTTTCCTAAAAATACTTTAAAGAAAGTATCAATGTTCTGATGCTCAGAAACATCATTGTTGATGTCTAAAATTACATCATTAAAATACGAAGAATCAATATCGGACTGCAAAGCATAAAAATGGGGATTAATTCCATGTTTGTATTGGGCGAGAAGATAACTGTAGTGATTAGGTTCCGGAATAATCGATCGCACCAGTTTATTTTTCTGGCTGATCTGATCAATTAAAAATTCCTTAGTTAACGGACTGAGGACAGGAAAATAATTTTTATAAAAAATTCTCAGGTTTTCCCAGTTGTTATTTTGGATATTGAGCTGAATGTATTTTTTTATAGGCTCTTCGCAAAACGTTCTGAATTCCGGCGTAATTTGCATGATGTTCGGAAAAACCCTGTTGTGTGACGAATTGATATTGAAATACTCACCTTTAAATATGCTGAAAAGATTTTCATCCTCAAAAAGAATATTGAATTTATTACCATTTTCTTTGAAAAAAGAAATAAAGTTTTCAATTTCATTTAATGAAAATTCTGAATTAATTTTTTGATGCGCTTTTAAGATTTTTTCCGCTTTGATGAGGTCAGAAGAATTTTCTCCGTCAAAATTTGGCAGAGATTCTTTTACAACATCCAATAATTGAAGATTAATCATTATTAATTAAAAAAATATAATTCCAAAAATAATCTGAAATTTTCATTCAGAAAACTCAATCGATAAAACAAATTAGTCCTAATCCCACAATTAGTAATAAAACAAAATTAATAATAATGGTATTTAATAGTATGGCGGAAACCTTACCCATGGTATGGATAGAATTTTCAGGATTGAAAAGACTGTAATGGTATTTAAGCTTTCTGTTTGACACATATAAAGCAACTATATTTATTACAGAATAAAAAATATATGCTTTGCGGTTAATTGAAACCACAAAGAAAAAGCTTAGAAAATAAAAGCAAAAAATAATAATTGAGAGTAACACAATGTATCCTGCATTTTCATCTTTTACGAAAAAGTGGGCAAGATCATGTGCAAGATTATTTAATATACCTTTCTTTTGATTTATCCATTCTTTAGCAGTTTTACGATTTCTTTTAATAATAATTCTAGTAAATAAATTTGATGCGTTAAAATGGAAAGCAGCCATAAAGATCTCTCCAAATATCATTTTTTTATCGATTGATATATCATGATTTTTTCCATAACTATTGCTGATCGTAAAAATATCATCATCAAATTCGAGATCATTAATAGAGGATTGCAGTAAATAGAATTTTTTATCAAATGAAAAAGGATAATTTTTTTTGAAAAGAGAAAAATTTATATCTTTTTTAATTCCTTCAATGATAAGCCTATTTTTATCATGAAGCTGTATTTTTAAAAAATCCAGACTTTCCATGCTAAAAAATTGAAAATAAAAATTGTAAAAATTGATGAGATGCTGCCATTTATTATATCGAATACTAACAGAAATGAACTCTTTCAGATAAGGTGTGAAAAATTCCCTGAATTCTTCAATCTCACTTTCCGAAATATTTTCAAAAACGGGCTTGATATTTAGACTTTCAGGATAAATATCCCTGCAAATACTTTTAATAATGGGCAGATTAAGAATTCGATCGAAATGCTGTTTGTTGTTTTTTATATATTCTAAAAATTCTTCAATTTCATTAATGGTGAACTTGTTGTTAAGTTTACTTTCTGCTTTCAGCAGTTTTTCCGCTTTAATGATGTCCTGCGGATTTTGTGGATCGAAATTCTGAATGTTTTCGTCTACAAATTCTTTCAGACTAAAATTGATCATGATTTTTATGTTTTTGCAAAATAATGAAAAATTATAATAGCAACTTTTATTCTGTGATTATAAATTTATCTGTAAAGAAGAATTGAAAGCTTTATTTAAATTTTTAAGACAGAGCATTTCATACTATGGAATTTTTTTGCCCTATCTTTGTAGAGAATTTTTGATTGAAAACGACTAATATATTTCATGATACAAAATTCATCAGATATAGTTAATTTTGCATTGTGAAACCTGATTTCGGTTCACCTTAAAATTGTAAACAGAAAATGAATTCTTTAATCGATAAATATAATATTCCCGGACCTCGTTACACTTCTTATCCCACTGTTCCTTATTGGGACGAAAATTCTTTTACTCCGGAATTGTGGAAGCAGAGTGTCATCCGAACATTCAAGGAAAGTAATGCAGAAGAGGGGATTTCCATATACATTCACCTTCCTTTTTGCGAGGCTTTATGTACGTTTTGCGCGTGTCACAAAAGGATCACAAAACAACACAGCGTTGAAATTCCTTATCTTGAAAGTGTTTTGAAAGAGTGGCAGCTTTACCTTAAACTGTTTAACGAAAAGCCTAAACTGAAGGAATTGCATTTAGGAGGCGGAACTCCGACTTTTTTCTCTCCGAAAAACTTAAAAACCTTACTGGAAGGAATTTTTGAAACCGTAGAAATTGCCGAACATCAGGAATTTTCTTTTGAAGGGCATCCGAATAATACCACGAAAGAACATCTTCAGACTTTATACGATTTAGGCTTCAGAAGGGTAAGTTTTGGCGTTCAGGATTACGATCCGAAAGTGCAGAAAGCGATCAACAGAATTCAGTCTTTCGAAAAAGTAAGAGAAGTGACGGAGTGGGCGAAAGAGATTGGTTACAGAGGAATCAGTCACGATTTGGTTTTCGGACTTCCGCATCAGACTTGGGAAGCGATGGAAAGTACCATCCGCAAGACGATGGAATTAAAACCGGACCGATTGGCATTTTATTCTTACGCGCACGTTCCGTGGGTGAAAGGTGTCGGACAAAGAGGTTTTGATGAAAACGATTTGCCAAGTGGTGAAGAAAAACGCCGTTTATACGAAGACGGTAAAAAGTTATTAGAAGAATTGGGCTATATCGAAGTCGGAATGGATCATTTTTCTCTGGAACACGACGATTTGTACCAGTCTCTGATTCAGAAGAAATTACACAGAAATTTTATGGGGTACACTTCAAGCAAAACCCAGTTGATGGTTGGTTTGGGAATGTCTGCCATTTCAGATTCATGGTATGCTTTTGCCCAGAATATCAAAACCGTGGAAGAATACCAGAAAATGGTGGAAGAAGGAGAAATTCCTGTCGTGAAAGGTCATATTCTGAATGATGAAGATCTTACGGTAAGAAGACATATTCTGAACCTGATGTGTCAGTTGGAAACAACTTTTGACATCCATAATTCTTTTCCGGAGCTTGAAAATGCATTTGAGATGCTGAAAGAAATGGAAAATGATGAGCTGGTGGAAATTAACGGTCATCATATACAGATTACAGAGAAAGGAAGAGCCTTTACGAGAAATGTAGCGATGGTTTTCGATCTCAGAATGATGAGAAACAAACCGGAAACGAGAATTTTTTCAATGACGATATAATATTTTTTAAATAAATCAAAAAGCCTCAGTCCATTTTTGAAGTGAGGCTTTTTAGCTGTCTGAAATTTATTTAATTATTATTTTTTTACTGTAAGATTTTTCATTTCCTGAATTTAAGTTGATAAAATAAACTCCTGCAGGAATCCCCGAAATATTGACGCTGTTGTCACTTTCAATTTTTCCCTGTTCTAAAACCTTTCTTCCTTCAAAACTGATGATTTCAACTGCTGTGTTTTTATCTTTTACACCCTCGATGAAAACCTTTTTTGAAGCAGGATTAGGGTAAACCTTGATTTGGTTTGAAAAGTCATTTTCCTGAACTCCCAAAGTGGTAGTCGTAATTCTGAAAATCTTACCGCTAGTAACAGCAGCTACAAAAAGCTCATTCTGATTATTCACGCCGAATGTTGAAAAATTATTGCCTGAAAAAGCAGAAGTCCATGTTATCGAATCATCGGAATTCAGACTTCCGATCTGCGTGGAGCAGTAATCTGCAAAAAAATATCTTCCCTGCAACGCCGGAAACTGCGTTCCTCTGTAAACATAACCTCCCGTTATCGAACATTTTCCTCCGGAATGATCATAAGCTGCAACTGGAAAAGTCATTGTAGATTGTGCGGCGCAACCTGTCGTATTGTAAGTATTATTTCCTTCATAACAGCGCCATCCGTAATTAATTCCTGCCTGTGTTAACGGCATTCTGTTGATTTCTTCAATCTGTCCTTGTCCCACATCTGCAATCATTACATTTCCTGATACGGTATCAAAATTAAACTTCCATGCATTTCTTAATCCGTAAGCCCAGACTTCATCGGCTCCGTCAATTCCCACAAAAGGATTTCCTGGAGGAATATTGTATGCTCCTGTGGAATTAATATCCAACCTCAGTAATTTACCTAAAAGAGAATTCTTATTCTGGGCATTATTATTTGGATCGCCGCCGCTTCCGCCATCGCCTGTAACAACCCACAAATATCCATCCGGTGCAAAATGAATACTTCCGCCGTTATGGTTATCAAAAGGTTTTGGGAGATTCAGAATGATCTTTTCAGTTGCAGGATCGACAACATCAGGATCGGTGAAACTTCTGGTATATCTGGCTACGGTAATATTTCCGCCGGTATCATTGTAATACACAAAAAAATACCCATTTGAAGGGTATTGCGGGTGAAAAGCCAGTCCGAGAAGTCCTCTTTCGCCTCCATACGTGATTTTTGAACTGATGTTTAAAAAATTAGCAGAGTTTACTGTTCCGTCCGATTGTAAGATTTTAATGATTCCGTTTTGCTGAACAACAAACATCCGGCTGTCGTTCGCGTGGGCAATTTCTACGGGTGCCGTAAACCCGGTCGCAAATTCTTCCAGAGTAATGCTTTGGGCATTCAGCATGAGGGAAGAAAAAATACCTGCGTAAAAAAGTAGTTTTTTCATAATATTTTGATATTTAGTGCATTAAATCTGAATGAAAATTCCATACCAATGAACCATTGAAAAATTCATTAAAATACCACGAAATAATTATTAAATCTTAAATGAAAATAAGAATGCCGATATATCTGAAAATAAACGATTTCTGTTGTTAAAAATTCATAAAATACA
This sequence comes from Chryseobacterium sp. VD8, assembly GCF_037149975.1. Taxonomy (NCBI): domain Bacteria; kingdom Pseudomonadati; phylum Bacteroidota; class Flavobacteriia; order Flavobacteriales; family Weeksellaceae; genus Chryseobacterium; species Chryseobacterium sp. VD8. Next base: position 7,669 of record NZ_JBBCQL010000158.1, read on the forward strand.
AGAAAATGATTATATTTGCCGACTTAATTTAACGTAGTTATAACAAAATGCAAGGAAAAGGACTTATTACAATTGTTGCTATTGTACTAGGGTTAATTTGCTTAAATGAGCTATTACCAACATGGTACGCCAGCAAAATTGAAAAGCAGGCGACTGCTATTGCAGGAGACAATCCGGAGAAGTATCAGAAAGAAATTGCAAAACTTTCTAAGGATACTCTGAATCTGGGATTCACTAAACTTTATTACACAAAAGCCAAAGACAAGGAAATGAAGCTTGGTCTTGACCTTAAAGGAGGGATCAACGTTCTTTTGGAAATCAACCAGAGAGATCTTGTGAATGATCTTACAGGGTATTCTACAAACCCGATCCTTATTGAGGCTTTAAACAAAACAGATGAAGTTCAGAAGAATTCTACAAAAGCTTACATCGACAATTTCTTCGATCAGTTCGATGCAATTAACAAAGCAAAAGGTACAAATCTGAAGTTGGCAGATCCGGAACTTTTCGGAAATACAACACTTACTGAAGTAAAGTACAACACGCCTGATGATCAGGTAAAAGCAATTGTTAAAAGAAAGATCGATGCATCTGTAGGAACCGCTTTTGAGGTAATCAGAACCAGAATTGATAAGCTTGGAGCCATCCAGCCGAACGTTCAGAGAGTTCCGGGAACCGCAAGGATTTCTGTTGAAATGCCGGGGATGAAGGATATCGATAAAGTAAAGAAAATGCTTCAGACTTCTGCAAAACTTCAGTTCTGGGAAGTACAGCAATCTCCTGAAGTGTATCCTTATTTCCAGACATTAGCTACTATGATCGCTGCAAAAGGAGATTCTATGGGAGTTGCAAAAAATGTAAACTTGATGAATATCTTGCAGGGTGGAAAATCTATGAGCCAAAGTGCTGTAGGAAGCGTAAAATTGTCTGATACCGCTGTTGTAAACAAAATTTTAAACAGCAAAGTTGCACAGTCTTTACGTCCTGCAAACATAAAATATACCCAGTTTATGTGGGGATACAAGCCGGAAGCTTCCGATGCTGAAAGCTTAGTATTATATGCCATCAGAGGAAATATCAACCAGAAAGCTCCGGTAGATGGTGCTGTAGAAAGTGCAAACATCGGCTATGATGAGTTGAGCAGAGTAGTGGTAGATATGCAGATGGATTCTAAAGGAGCTAAAGAATGGAAAACATTAACAGAGAAAAACGTTGGAAAACCTGTTGCTGTAACACTTGATGGCAGAGTTTACACTGCGCCGAACGTTGTAGGTGCTATTCCAAATGGTAGAACTCAGATTTCTGGGAACTTCTCTCAGGAGGAAGCAAAAGAACTGGTTGACGTTTTAGGAGCGGGTAAATTACCGGCAGGAGCAAAAGTAGTTCAGGCTACGGTTGTTGGTCCGTCTTTAGGTCAGGAATCGATTGATGCAGGGTTAATGTCATTCATGATTGCCTTTGCGATTATTATCGTTTACATCATTTTCTACTACGGTGGAGCAGGTGTTTATGCAGTAATTGCCATGATCATCAACTTATTCTACATTTTCGGTATTATGGATTCGGGCGACTTTACGCTTACGCTTCCGGGTATCGCGGGTATCGTTTTAACAATGGCAGTTGCGGTTGATACAAATGTTATCATTTACGAAAGAACAAAAGAAGAATTATTCGCAGGAAAAAGTATTCTTGAAGCATACAAAGATGGTTTCAAACACGCATTGAATGCGATTATCGATGGTCACACAACCACATTCTTAACGGCTGTTGTATTGTTCTTCTTCGGAACAGGACCTATCAAAGGTTTCGCATTGACTTTGATGATCGGGGTTGCAATGACCTTATTCACGTCCGTATTGCTTTCAAGAGTAATGATTTTCTCAAGATTGTCTAAAGGAAAAGGACTTTCTGTATGGACTCCGGCAACGAAAAATCTATTCAGAAACACATGGATTGATTTTATCGGGAAAAGAAAATATGCATACATTTTCTCAGCTGTTTTAACGATTGCTTGTATCATTTCTATTGCTACACACGGTTTCAAATATGGTATCGACTTTACAGGTGGTAGAAACTATGTGGTAAGATTTGATAAAGATGTAAAAGCGGAAGATGTTGAAGATAAATTAGTCGCTTTATTCAAAACGGAAGACGGTAAGAACTCTTCTGTTGAAGCTAAAACTTTCGGAAGCAACAACCAGGTAAAGATCTCTACAGATTACCTTATCGAAGACGAATCTTTAAAAGCAGATCAGGTAATTGAGCAAAAATTATATGAAGGTTTAAAATCAAACTTACCTGCAGGAACAACGTTGAAAGATTTCAAATCTGCAGATAAAGAGCATGCAGGAATTATTTCTTCTGAGAAAGTTGGACCTTCTGTAGCTGATGATATCAAAGTTCACGGTATCTACGCTGTTTTAGGAGCTTTAGGAATTATCTTTATCTACATTTTACTAAGATTCAGAAAATGGCAATTCTCTTTGGGTGCGGTTGCTGCGTTATTCCACGATGCGATCATTATTTTAGGATCATATTCATTGCTTCACAAGTATATGCCTTTCAATATGGAGATCAATCAGGACTTCATCGCCGCGATTCTTACTGTATTAGGTTATTCAATTAACGATACCGTAATTATTTTCGACAGAATCAGAGAATATTTAAGAGAGAAGAAATCATTAACATTAGCAGGATTATTTGATGATTCTATTTCAAGTACTTTGGGTAGAACATTCAACACCTCATTTACAACAATTCTTGTAATTCTGGCAATCTTCATTTTCGGTGGAGATAACCTTAGAGGATTTATGTTTGCCATGTTAATCGGTATTGGTTTCGGTACGTATTCATCCATCTTCGTGGCATCCGCAATTGCCTACGACTTCCTGAAAACAGGAAAAGAAGATGAAGTACATGGTAAATCAACAACCAACAAAGAAGTACTTGCTTCAAAATAACTTATACTACAATAAATAAGAATAAAAGTCTTCCGGTTTCGGGAGGCTTTTTTTGTGGATGTCGAAAGCTCCTCATTAAAATTTTTATTGTTTTAAATTCTTTATTTAATCAGGAGTTATTTCCTGCT
>NZ_JBBCQL010000159.1:0-10709 GCF_037149975.1 Chryseobacterium sp. VD8
TACGGATGACTTCCTGAAGCTGCTCATCTGAAATCTCTTCAATTTTAATTCTGAAACCTTTGTTCAGATAACTTCCGAAATAAAATCCGTGCTTCTGTATTTCAATCTCTGTGTCAGATATTCGCTTGAAATCGGGGTTTTTAAGATCCTTTTCAGATAGAGCATTAATCAGTTTATGTTTTCCCAAATGATTGGTGACAATTCCCCACGAATAAATTGGTAAGGCAACCTCAATCTTTTTAACAGGATAATCTTCCAGTTTGGAAAGATAATTTTTCAGAGTATTAACATCAAGAATCGAATTTTTATCAGAATTTTCCAGCGGTGAAGAAGTGGAGTAGCACATGAGAAAAACCTGCTCAACCGGTGGAACTCCCATGATATTTTTATCTTTTACCTGATGAAGACGAAGCGTGCAGGTTACCGTTTTTTTTGAAACATCCTTTAATTTTTTCAGAAATTTAAAATAGTCATCACGGGTTCCTGCAGTCCAGTCGCAGTCAATTTGTATTTGATTGTCCGTTTTCAGCTGATATTCTGAAGACTTTTTTGTAATTAAATCATTAATGCTTGCTGCAAGAAACTGTATTTCCTCATTGGTGATGTTGAGAAAAGTCCGGTTTGTAATGAAAACCGTCGGAACAATATTTTTATCATAGCTGAAACTCTGATCTTTTGTAATAACTCCGACAGGCTGAAATTTCCCGTCCAATTTATCAACATCAAAAAAACGCGTATATAAATAAGGATCGGTTGCTTTTTGTAAAACGTCTTTCTCTGTTTTGTCTAAAGCCAAACGGGTTTTCCAGTAATAAAAAGTATATGGATGAGACTGTTTTTTACCACAGGAAACGGCGAGAAATAAAATTAACAGAAGTTGAGAGACTTTCATCATTGGTATAATATTCCTGAGCATTCGCAATTCGTTTTTTCCATTTCAGAAACTGGACAGCAATCGTCGGATCTTTTCACTTTTCCGTTTTCATCGGTCAGATAAATTTTTTCTTTATCAAATTTCACGTAAAATGTTTCATTATAGGTTTTAAAATAAACTTTCATCACTTTCGGATCATATTTTCCGGCATTGAATTCTTCCTGAGTTTCCGTTCCGTCTGCCTGATTGATCTGTACAAAACCGAAATACACATCGCCGTTATCTTTTATGTTGATATAATAGCTTGTTGTTCCGGAGCCATTTGTTCCATCTTCTATATTGAAATCTCTTTTCCCGAAAAACGGAACTTTCGACTGCGCCAATGAAAGTAAGGAGAAGAGAAAGAAGAATAGAAATAAAAGTTTTTTCACAAGTAAATTTTTCTCAAAATTAAAAATATCCTATCAAAAATTACACCGTAAAATCACGGTGATTACTTTTATGACAAGATTTTGTAAAGTTTAATTTTACTCTTCGTTTTACGTTTTATAAACGAAGTGCCATTGTCTATCTTTAAAATACTATATATTTAAAAATAATCTTTGTTTAACTTAGCGACTAAACGCAAAGAAAGACAAAGAAAATTCAAATTATTAACACCGTAGATTTAGATAAACAAAGGCATTTCCACTTATTTTCGAAAAACAAAGTTTTTTTAATAAAAACAAAAACCACCTCAAAAAGAGATGGTCTGTACATTACTAACAATTAATTTTCTAGAATACTGTTGCAGCAAGCTGAATTCTTGCGAACTTATTCGAAGGATTCCACATTGCCATCATGGAAACAGGCAGGCTGTAATGATCGGTAATTTTTACCGTTTTACTTGCCTTCACGCCTACATTTACAATATCAAAACTATTTTCTCTGTTTCCGTAAAGAAATCTTTTGTCATTTAAGGCAAATCCAGCTCCTACAAAAGCGTCAAGATTTACTTTTTTATCTTTAATAACAGGATAACTCGCCTGAATATATGTTGAATATTTATTCTTTTTATACGTTCCGTCAGATTCCAGAACCACTTCTCCTGCATTGGCTCCTCCATACAGCATAATGTCTGCTTCAATATTTAAAGGAAAAGTAGCACCAAATGTATAATTCGTTCTTAAATCAATAATATGCGCTGTTCTCCTGTTGGAATAATTAAAAATATCTTCCGAAGCCACCGCAGTGTTTATATTTCTTGAATTAAATAAATCCCACAATCCAATGTAAAATCTTCCGTTGGAAAACTGTACATAGTAATTGATTTCTTTATAATGTGTATTGTCTTTATCGTCCGTTAGTGCAGATGCGCCCCAAACTCCGACCTTCCATTTTTTTTCTTTATCCAGAGCGTAGGAAAGATTTCCCATGACGACTGGTTTATCGGTAATTATTAAACCTCTCCAAAGATGGTTATTCTGAATGTTTGCGGTAAAATCCAGTCTGCTTTCTTCCGCTGTTTCTTTATTTTCTTGGGCAAAAAGAGTTCCTGTACCTGATAAAATCAGGCATAAATAGATTAGTTTTTTCATAAAGTAAAGTTTTGTTAGCTCAGAATTCCGTGAAGTAACGCAGCAAGAGCAGCTCCAATGATTGGTCCTGCAATGGGAATCCATGCATAACTCCAGTCACTGCTTCCTTTTACCGGAAGAAGTGCATGCATAATTCTTGGTCCGAGATCTCTTGCCGGATTAATAGCGTAGCCTGTAGTTCCTCCTAAAGAAAGACCGATTGCCCAGACCAATAAAGTTACCGGTAAGGCCCCCACACTTCCTAATCCTATTTTTGCGGTCGGATCATTATTTAAAGTCATACTTGGATCTGCGAAATGAAAAATCACGAATACCAGAACGAAAGTTCCGATAATTTCGCTGATTAAATTGGAAACAGGTTTTCTGATGGCAGGTCCTGTACTGAAACATGCAAGTTTTGCCCCTTCATCTTCCGTAATGGCAAAATGATCTTTATTGAAAATCCAGACCAGAGATGCTCCCAACATTGCCCCGATCATTTCTCCGGCAATATAGGTAGGAACAAGATCCCATGAAAATTTTCCTGCGAAAGCCAATCCTAAAGTCACTGCGGGATTCAGGTGCGCGCCGCTTACGGGGCCTGCAACGGTTACCCCCACAAAAACTGCCAGAGCCCAGGCGGTGGTAATTACAATCCAGCCGGAATTGTTTCCTTTTGTTCCTTTCAAAACAACATTGGCAACTACGCCGTTTCCTAAAAGGATCATCAGCATTGTGCCGATTATTTCTGCTGTAAATGGAGTCATAGTTTTATTTTAAAAGGTTAATCTTCGATCCAGCTTTGAGAACGCTGTACCGCTTTTGTCCATGTTTTTACCATCTTTTCCACTTTTTCTTTTTCCAGTTGCGGGTGGAAATCTTTATCAATGATCCATTGAGACTGTATTTCATCAATATTTTTCCAGTATCCGACAGCAAGTCCGGCAAGATAAGCCGCTCCCAAAGCCGTTGTTTCCAGAGTTTTTGGTCTTGTAATCTTAAATCCGAATAAATCCGACTGAATCTGCATCAGCAAATCGCTTGCAGAAGCTCCGCCGTCTACTCTTAATTCTAAGCTTTCCGTTCCGGAATCAGCTTCCATTGCTTTTACAATATCATACACCTGAAAAGCAATACCTTCCAAAGTAGCTCTTGCGATATGTCCGTTCGTGGTTCCGCGGGTTACACCAACGATCGTTCCGCGGGCATACTGATCCCAGTGAGGAGCGCCTAATCCTGTTAATGCAGGAACAAAATACACACCGCCGTTATCTTCAACCGATTGTGCAAGTGTGTTTACTTCTTCCGCAGAATGAATTAGTTTTAAACCGTCTCTTAACCATTGAATGGCTGCTCCGCCCACAAAAACGCTTCCTTCCAGAGCATAATTCACTTCGCCATTAATTTTCCATGCAACGGTCGTCAGTAAATTATTTTTAGATAAAACAGCTTCTGTTCCTGTATTCATTAAAAGAAAGCAGCCTGTTCCGTAGGTATTTTTTACCATTCCCGGAGTCGTACACATCTGTCCGAATAATGCAGCCTGCTGATCTCCCGCAATTCCTGCAATCGGAATTTTTGTGGAGAATAATGTAGTGGCTGTTTCTCCGTAGATTTCGCTGCTTTGTTTCACATCCGGCAAAATCGATCTTGGAATATTGAAGAGTTCCAGTAAATCATCGTCCCATTCTAAAGTATGAATATTCAAAAGCATGGTTCTGCTTGCATTCGAAACATCGGTGATGAACATCTTTCCGCGCGTAAGTTTCCAGACAAGGAACGTGTCTACTGTTCCGAAACATAATTTTCCGGCTACTGCTTTTTCTCTTGCGCCTTCTACATTGTCTAAGATCCACTTCAGTTTTGTTGCTGAAAAATAAGCATCCAGTACAAGACCTGTTTTTTCTTTGATTTTCTCAGCATGTCCCTGTTCTTTTAATTCGTCACAATATTTGGAAGTTCTTCTGTCCTGCCATACAATGGCATTATACACAGGTTCTCCGGTTTGTTTATCCCATACAACGGTGGTTTCTCGCTGGTTGGTAATTCCGATGGCGGCAACTTCTCTTCCGGATATTCCGGCTTTGGCAATAACTTCTGCTGCTACGGAAACCTGAGAAGACCAGATTTCATTGGGATCGTGTTCTACCCAACCCGGTGTAGGAAAGATCTGTTCAAAACTTTTCTGAGAAACAAATTCAATTTCTCCGCTGTGATTGAATAAAATGGCTCTCGACGAAGTCGTACCTTGGTCCAGAGCGAGAATCAACTTTTCACTCATGCTGTAATCGTAAATTAAGGTTAAATGGATCTTGGAGAATAAGGAGTCAGTAAATATCCTTTCGCCAATTCGATAAATTCTCTTTCCTGTTCATCCGCCCATTCTGCAGAATGTCCGTTTTCTTTTACAATGATCTGTGCAATCTTGTGCGCGCTGTCGATTGCCGCTCTTGCATCTAAAAATAAAAGACGTACTCTTCGTGCTAAAATATCCTCAATGGTTTGTGCCATTTCGCTTCGTATTGCCCAGACTGCTTCTGCCATAGTGAAGGGATGATCAGGATGTATTTTTTCTGACAATTCAGGATTGTTCTGCTGTAGTTTTTTTATTTCCGGAATATCGGCTCCATACACATATAAATGATTCGTTCTGTCCACCGTTTCGGGTTTCACATTTCCATGTATCGAAAGATGTTCTGTTTTGGAAGTGGTTATTCCAAGGTTATGAACTTGCATGGCTTCATCAATCGTATCTTCCGCCATTTTACGGTATGTCGTCCATTTTCCTCCGATAATGGAGATAAGTCCCGTGTCTGAGGTAACGACTTTATGACTTCTGGAAACTTCTTTTGTGCTTTTGCTGCCGTCTTTCGGAGCTGCGAGAGGTCTGAGTCCTGCGAAAACAGATTTTACGTCTTCTCGGGTTGGCTTTATCGCTAAATATTGTCTTGCAGTATTCAGGACAAATTTAATTTCATCTTCCAAAGCTCTTGGCTCAAAACTTTCGTTTTCCAGTAACGTATCTGTTGTTCCTACCAAAGCTCTGTCGTGCCACGGAACGACAAATAAAACCCTTCCGTCTGAAGTTTTAGGAATCATGATGGCGTCATCACTTTTCAGAAACGATTTATCCAGAACCAAATGAATTCCCTGACTTGGAACGACAAATTTTCCGTGTTTCGGGTTATTCATATTTAAAATATCATTCGTGAAAACTCCGGTTGCATTGATAACAACTTTCGCTTTGATTTCGAATTGCTGTTTGGTAAACTGATCTTCAGCAACAACACCGATGATTTTATTGGAATCATTTTTAATCAAATTAATCACTTTTACGTAATTAACCGCTGTTCCGCCTTTTTCGATAATCGTCTGTGTTAAGTTGATCGCCAGTCTTGCATCATCAAACTGTCCGTCCTGATAAACCACTCCGCTTGCCAGACCTTTTTGTTCGATAGTCGGAAGTTTCTCTACGGTTTTTGATTTGCTAATGTATTTCGTTCTTCCCAAACTTAATTTTCCGGCAAGAAAATCGTAAACAGAAAGTCCTATTTTATAATAAATTCCTTCCCACCACGTATAATTGGGAATAATGAAAGACTGGTTTTTTACAACGTGAGCTGCATTTTTTGCCAGTAAACCTCTTTCTTTTAAAGCTTCTTTTACCAAGCCGATATCTCCCTGTGCTAAATATCTTACGCCGCCGTGTACCAGTTTTGTACTTCTGCTGGAAGTTGCTTTTGCAAAATCGTGAGATTCTAACAGTAACGTTTTAAATCCTCTGCTTGTTGCGTCCAGTGCCGAACCTAATCCACTCGCTCCTCCGCCAATGATGATAAAGTCCCATTCTTTAACGGTGGATAATTTGCTGAGTTCTTCGTTTCGTTTCATAATATTTCGTTATGTTTCGTTTTCAAAGTTATAAATTAAAAACGAAACTAAAAAAGAAAATAAATGAAATTTTTCGAATCAAAATAAAAATGGTATTTTTGAGAAAACGAAACATAATGGAGAAATTGCTTCCAAGGCATAATGATATTTTAAAGGAATTAGACGAAAAAGATCATATTCTGGTTCAGGATCTTTGTGAGAAATTCAATGTTTCGTCGGTTACGATCCGAAAGGATCTGAATTACCTTGAAAGTCTGGGATTGCTGTTCCGGAATCACGGAGGAGCAAGTAAGCAGGTGAGGTATGCGTACGAAAAAAATGTTGATGAAAAGGAAAATATCAATGTAGAGGCTAAAAAGAATATTGCGAAAGGTGCGCTTTCTCTGATTCAGGAGAACGACTGTATTATTCTGGCTTCAGGAACCACGATGCATTATCTTGCACGAATGCTGGTAAATTTTGGCCCATTAACAGTTCTTACTTCTTCTTTACGTGTTGCGATCGAGCTTTGCAATAATCCGAACATTAATATTATACAATTGGGAGGAGAGGTGAGAAAAAGTTCGACTTCTATTGTAGGTTCCATCTCTGAGACGATTCTGAAACATTTCTCGTGCAATAAATTATTTCTGGGAGTAGACGGAATCGATATGAATTTCGGGATTAGTACTTCCAATGCTGCGGAAGCTCATCTTAATCAACTGATGATTGAATGTTCGGACAAGGTGGTGATTCTTGCAGATTCTTCCAAGCTGAATAAAAAAGGTTTCGGAAAAATCGCAGATCTGGATAAGATCGACTTTCTGATTACAGATGGTGATATTTTAGAGGAGGATAAAAATAAGCTTGAAGAAATTGGCATCAGTGTTATTGTTAAATAAATTATTTCATTTTTAAATTTTTCATAATTCAAAAAAAATATCTCTGAAATTTAGCTCAAGTTTTCTCATAATTATCTAAATCACTAAAAATCAAAATATTTTACTGTAAATATTTGTCAGTTATAAAAATATTCATAAATTTGCACACTCATTTTAGGGGCGTAGTATGCCTATATTCAAAAGTAGAAATTACTTCAGACCTCCAAAAATGGTGATAAATAAAGGATAAATTTTATTATAACATAAACAATGTCAGGTATTATTGGTAAAAAAATCGGTATGACTTCTTTGTTTGACGAAGCAGGGAAAAATATTCCTTGTACAGTTATTCAGGCTGGTCCATGCTCGGTTTTACAGGTCAGAACCATTGAAAAAGACGGTTATAAGTCAGTTCAATTAGGTTTCGATGACAAGAGTGAGAAGAACGTTGGTAAAGCGTTAGCTGGTCATTTCAAAAAGGCTGGTTCTGCTCCTAAAGCTAAATTGGTAGAATTCTACAGAGAATTCGTTGATGAAGTAAAAGTAGGAGAAGAAGTAAAGGTAGACTTGTTCAACGAAGGAGAATTCGTAGATGTAACAGGTACTTCAAAAGGTAAAGGCTTCCAGGGTGTTGTTAAAAGACACGGATTTGGAGGTGTAATGCAGGCAACTCATGGTCAGCACAACAGACTTAGAGCTCCAGGTTCTATCGGTGCCGGATCTGACCCTTCAAGAGTATTCAAAGGGATGAGAATGGCTGGAAGAATGGGAGGTAAACAGGTAACTGTACAAAACCTTCAGGTATTAAAAGTGGATCAAGAACAAAATCTTTTAGTAGTAAAAGGTGCTGTTCCGGGAGCTAAAAATTCTTATGTAATTATCAGAAAATGGAACTAGTAGTATTAAATACATCAGGAAAAGAGACCGGAAGAAAAGTAACTCTAGACGAAACAGTATTCGGAATTGAGCCAAATCAGCACGCGGTTTACTTAGAAGTTAAACAGTACCTTGCTGCACAGAGACAAGGAACTCATAAAGCAAAAGAAAGAAGCGAAATTACTGCTTCTACTAAAAAACTTAAGAAGCAAAAAGGATCTGGTTCTGCTAGATATGGTGATATCAAATCTCCAACATTCAGAGGTGGAGGTAGAGTATTCGGTCCAAAACCAAGAGACTACAGATTCAAATTGAACAAAGCTCTTAAGAGATTAGCAAAAAAATCTGTTTTATCTCAGAAAATGAGAGACAACAGCATCAAAGTTTTAGAAGATATGAGCTTTGAAGCTCCTAAGACTAAAGATTTCATCAATGTATTAAACGCATTGGAACTTAACGGTAAAAAATCTTTATTCGTTCTTCCTGAAGCTAACAAGAATGTGTATTTATCTTCAAGAAACTTACCTAAAGCTAAAGTAATGAACTACAACGAGATCAGTTCTTACGATTTAGTAAACGCAGGTGAGATCGTATTCTTCGAAGGTGCAGTAGAAAAATTCCAGGAAAATTTAAAGAAATAAATCATGTCTATTATCATTAAACCAGTTATCTCAGAAAAGGCTAATTACCTTACAGATTTAAGAGGTTCTTATTCTTTCTTGGTAGACACTAAGGCGAATAAAATCCAGATTAAGAAAGCTGTAGAAGCGGCTTATGGTGTAAAAGTAGCAGACGTTAATACAATGATTTATGCTCCGAAGGTTTCTTCGAAATACACTAAAAAAGGTCTTCAAGTAGGAAAGACAAACAAATTGAAAAAAGCGGTAATCAAACTTGCTGAAGGTGAGGTTATCGATATTTTTGCTGTAAATTAATTATAATTATAAATAATAGTAATGTCTGTTAGAAAATTAAAACCTATCACCCCGGGACAGAGATTCAGAATTGTAAACAATTTTGAGGAAATTACTACTAACAAACCAGAGAAATCTCTAACAGTTGGTATTAAAAAGTCAGGTGGACGTAACCAAACAGGTAAAATGACCATGCGTTACACCGGAGGTGGACACAAAAAGAAATACAGAATTATTGACTTCAAAAGAAACAAAGCAAACGTTGAAGCAACTGTAAAATCTGTAGAATACGATCCAAACAGAACTGCATTTATCGCTTTATTAGAGTACGCAGACGGAGAGAAGAGATACATCATCGCTCCAAACGGTATCAAAGTAGACCAAAAAGTAGTTTCAGGTGAAAGCGTAGAGCCAAACGTAGGTAACGCAATGAAATTGAAAAATATTCCATTGGGTACTGTAATTTCTTGTGTTGAAATGAAGCCTGGTCAAGGTGCTATTTTAGCAAGAAGTGCTGGTTCTTCAGCGCAATTAACATCAAGAGACGGAAAATATGCAATCATTAAATTGCCTTCAGGAGAATCCAGAATGATCCTTACTGAATGTATGGCAATGATTGGATCTGTTTCTAACTCTGATCACCAATTAACTGTATCAGGTAAAGCTGGTAGAAGCAGATGGTTAGGTAGAAGACCAAGAACAAGAGCGGTAGTAATGAACCCTGTAGATCACCCAATGGGAGGTGGTGAAGGACGTTCTTCTGGAGGTCACCCAAGATCTAGAAACGGTAAACCGGCTAAAGGTTACAAAACTAGAAAGAAAAACAAAGTGTCTAACCGTTACATCGTATCTAAAAGAAAATAATTATGGCAAGATCACTTAAGAAAGGACCGTTCATTCATCACACTTTAGATAAGAAGGTTCAGGCAAATATAGAGTCTGGTAAGAAGACAGTTATCAAAACTTGGTCTAGAGCATCTATGATCTCTCCGGACTTCGTAGGACAAACTATTGCTGTACACAACGGGAAATCTTTTATCCCTGTATACGTTACAGAAAACATGGTTGGTCACAAGTTAGGCGAATTTTCTCCAACAAGATCTTTCAGAGGTCATGGTGGTAACAAAAACAAAGGAAGCAGATAATCATGGGATCAAGAAAACAAGATAGCGCAATCGCAAGAAAAGAAGCTAACAAAGACGTTGTTAAAGCTTCATTAAATAACTGCCCATCTTCTCCGAGAAAAATGAGATTAGTTGCTGATATCATTAGAGGAGAGCAAGTAGATAAAGCTCTTTATATCCTTAAATATTCTAAGAAAGAAGCTTCTAACAAATTAGAAAAATTACTTCTTTCTGCAATTGCTAACTGGCAAGTGAAAAACGAAGGGGCTGACATCGAGGAAGCAAACCTTATCGTTAAAGAAATATTCGTGGATAGTGCAAGACAATTGAAGAGACTAAGACCAGCTCCGCAAGGTAGAGGGTACAGAATCAGAAAAAGATCTAACCACGTTACATTAATCTTAGGTAATAAAGAAAACTAAATCAAGGTATGGGACAGAAGACAAATCCAATTGGTAACAGATTAGGTATCATCAGAGGATGGGATTCTAACTGGTTTGGCGGAAACGATTATGGAGACAGAATCGCGGAAGACTACAAAATCAGAAGATACCTTGAAGCTAGATTATCTAAAGGTGGGATTTCAAGAATTTATATTGAAAGAACATTAAAAT
>NZ_JBBCQL010000160.1:0-10628 GCF_037149975.1 Chryseobacterium sp. VD8
TTTTAATTTATCGGTAACGTTTACAGAAAGGCTGGATCCTGAAGTAGATTCTGCTTCCACCTGCTTTGCCTGAAAATCTTCACCTTTACAAACTGCACCGCTACTGATATCGAAAGTTGCTGTTCCGGCCTCTCCCTCAAGACTTGTATCAGAACCGCTTGATCCTTTAAAAACGAAGCTTCTGGAATTTACCTCAACTTTTACGCTTGTTCCTGAAGACGCTTCCACTAAAGCATTATTTGAGATATTAAACTTCCCTTTCACTACAGAACCAGAAGATGCATCAATGGTAAGATTATCTTCTTTTACAGAATTAATCGTGGTAAAGGTTGCTCCTGAAGATGCTTTAATGTTATCCATTCTTGGCGAAGAAACGTTGACACTGATGTTTTTAAATTTTAAATTTTTCTGTCCTTTGTTATCAACATACACTTTCAGAACACCGTTGTCAACTTTTGTAACAATGTACTGAAGCTTATCGGCATCGGCAATTACCTTTACATTGGTCGGACTTTCCTGCTTGAACACCAGATTAACACCTGTACTCACCTGAATTCCTGAGAATTCACCCACATTTCTAGATTCGCCATTCAGATAAGAAGACGTATTTTCGGAAGTAAAATTGTTTCTTGTATTGGTAATCGGATTTGTTTTCGTTTCTGTAGAATTGATAATTTTATTAATATCATTCATCGAAAGTTTTCCGTCCAGTTTTACCAGAATGTTTTCTTCTCCTCCGCTATCGATGCTAAGCAAAAGATCATCCAAAATTCCGTTTTTCTCTTCCGCCGAAAGAAATTTAATCTTAGCCCCGTTACTGTTCATTGTCATAATTTCACTGTACTTCAGATTGCTTAAATAAGAAGAAATGTCTTTATTGATCTGTGACAGCTTCTGTCCTTTGGAAGAGCTTCCGTCCTGTGGCTTTTCGGCAATGAAAACTTTCAGTCCGTTAATTTTAGACAACAGCGGCTTGATCTGATCCAGTTCAGCATCTCCAAGATCCAGACTGCTTAACATTCCGAACATCGGTTTGGCAATTTTAATGGAGGTTACTCCTTCCACTTCCTGATATTTATCAAAAAGCTGATCTAATTTATCTTTTTCCTGCCCGTAAATATTGAAGAAATGGGAAAAAGCGAGTGCAAATATTATGAATATCTTTTTCATGAGTCAATTTTTTATTTTTGATTATCAGTGCCTGATCAGGTGCATAATCTTTAAGGTTAATTAATAATCGTCGTCTACGACGGCTGGTTTTGCTAATTTTTCACTAACGTTATTTGCAAATATTTGAAATGAATACTTAGTCACGTTGATTGCTTCTTCTACATTTTCGATCCTTTTTCCGTTGACGATAACATAAGAATCTTTATATCCTGTAGAATCTGAAGCTTTAGAGGAATTATAGACATACTTCGGTTTTCTTTCTTTCTTCAGCCTTCCTCTTTTGGGTAAAATTTCATCCAGATAATCTTTGTCGGCAACTGGATTTTCCTGAAACACTGAATCTTTTTTCGCTCCGGAAACAGTATCATTCGGCAGATTTAACGCGACCTGTTCCGTATGTTCACTATTTTCCTTAATGAAATTATCTTTTTGCCTCTTTATCTGATTTTCAACGATCTGAGCCTGATTTTCTACATGTGAATTTTGAGTATATTTAAATATCAAACCAACACTCAAAAGCAAAACTACGCTTGCAGCCATCCAGAACCATTTCGGGAACGATGGTTTTGTTTTCGTATCAATCGGGATAACCGGTATTTCATTTTCCTGAACATCCTCTTCTTTTCCTTCTGCTTTTTTCAGAAAGTCATCAAAATCCCAGTTCATTTTTTCTTCCTTTAAATTCTGGAAGATTTCTTCGTATTTATCTTGAAATTTGTCGTTGCTCATAGCTCATCAATTGTGAAATTTGTTCTTTTACTTTTTGTCTTGCCCGCATAAGATTCACTCTTACTGCATTTTCCTCCATTTCCAGCATTTCGCCGATTTCCGAGACTTCATATTCTTCTACATCTTTCAAATGGATTACCATTTTCTGTTTCTCCGGAAGCTGATTAATGAAACCGATAATGTGTTCCTTTAAATTATTGACTTCCATACTGTAAAGCTCGGAACGGTGTAGCTGCATATCTGCAAATCCTAACTTTACATCGTGATGCTTCAGTCTGTTAAGGCATTCATTCCGGACCGATTTCATGGCATATGATTTTAAATTCCCAAACTGCTCCAGCTCATCTTTCTTCTGCCAGAATTTAATCATAAGATCCTGCACCACGTCTTCTGCTTCATCACTGCTCATGACAAACCTTTTCGCAAAGCGATACATCTCATCTTTGAGAATGAATACCGTACTTCTGAAAGTTTCTTGGGTCATAAGTTTTGTTTCTATAAGTAAGACAACCGGATTTTACATTTTATTACATTAGAAATAAAAAAACTTCAAAAAAATTTGAAGTTTCTATTTTTTATGGAGAAGCTGTTTGAGAAATGCGATCTCCGCATCTTTATCTTTAAGCCTTTGCTCATACTGTTCTATTAACTTTTCAGAAGCTGTAATTGGAGCGTAGTTTTGTGCTACAGCAATTTCATTATTTGTTTGATTTACTGTAATACTATCACCACTTAAAAAATCAAGAACACTAACATCCAAGGTTTTTGCAATATTTTCAACCTGATGAAAGTCCGGTTTACTTTTATCGTTCTCAAAATTAGAATATGTTTTTTGGGAAACATTTAGAACTTCTGCAAGATATTCCTGTGAAAAGTTTTTGTTAATTCTTGCTTTTTTTAGTTTTTCACCTAAAGTCATAATATAAAAGTATTTACTTCAAAAGTACATAAAATTTTTCTTTAGAAAAATAATACGGATATCAGTAATATTTTACTGTATTTTCTCAATATTTTTATCACACCTTTGTAGAGTTATAAAAAAAATATTATCTTTAATTCACAAAACAACAAATGCTTACGACAAAAAAAACTAATTTCATGGCTTACATTTATTGCCATTTTCACCTTGAGTATACAATCGTGTATACATGATGACATTTACTCTTCTTCCGATCCTACATCTGCAGAGTACCATTCTAAAAGCCTTTGGAAAGAAGATGAAAAGTACATTAAAAATGTAATGAAAATTTACTCCGAATACGAGGACAAAATCAAGAAATTTTCCGGAACTCCAGATTGGGATTATGCCATGAGCATGGGAAGATATGATGAATCTTTTATGGTGGTTCCCATCATAGAGAATGGTAAAGTAGTAAATACATTGGCTTGTGCAAGGTTCGATAAAAAAGTTTACTTCCGTTACGAAAATTCCGAGACCAACAAAGCTTTTTTCCAAAACATCACCTATGGAAAATATAGCCGATACAAGACAGATGCGGATAATACAAACACACAGAAAGGGATAGTTTGTATAACCAAAACGATATCCATGTGGTATCCTGATAACGAGTCTAATCCTAATGCTGGAGGTTATTGGGAAACCAACTACTACACCAATTGCTATAACTTTTTAGATTACTCCAGTCCGGGATGGGAAGATAGCGGTGGCGGAGGCTACGACTACGGCGGTGGTGGAGGAAGTGGTGGAGGAAATGAAAATTCCAATCAAGATATCACAATTGATCAACTACAAAATTACCCATGTGCACATAGTATTGCCCAACAGTTACCAAATTTAAATAACAGTATTGCTTCGAATATGAGACAAATATTTCAAAATAATACAAAATATAATATTACCTTTAGGGCAAAGAGTGGATTGGGGACTACTGACGGAGAAACCTTTGCCACATATAGCACAGAATTTGATACTTTCAATGCCGTTATTAATTTAAATGATGAAGTATTACTAAATGCAACAAAAGAATATATATTGGTTACTATGTATCATGAAGTTCTTCATGCCTTTTTAAAATATCAATTATATAAATTAGGAAATACAGAATTTCAAGCACAATATCCTGGCGTAACCGTTGGATACGATTATGCATCAAATGAAACTATTACCAATACATTTACTTTCATTGAAGGACACGCACAACTAGTCCCATTTTTAACAACACTACAAAATATCGTTTCACAATACAATCCTAATCTCCCCAATAATGTAATCACAGCTATATCAAGAGCTGGTATAACAACATTAACTCCGGAACAGGCACAATTAAACAACAATGAAAGGAACACATTACTGGGAAATAACTTAGGAACAAAATGTCCATAAATTAAAATTATGAAAGTAATACTGACAATAACACTATTAATATCAAATCTATTTCTCGCACAGGAGTATCTTTTATTAGATGACCTAAAAACAAATTTTAAGATAAATGAATATACTTTAGACACTAAAGATCTTTATAATATTCAAAAAGATATCAATGTTTTTAACATATTTATTTCTAAAGAAAACATATTGCTATTATCTGTACTACCAGATCTTGATGAAAATATTCTTCCTAGAATGGACGAAAGAGGCAATAACTGGATGATTATTAATTACGACAAAATAAAAGATAAAGTATTTTCCAAAGAAAAAATGCTTAGTATGCTAAGTGATTGGAAAATGAATAATACTTTAGAAAAAAAGACTTTTCAATATAAACTTATTAAAAAAGAAAATGGCAGCTATTATGTATCTAAGAAATGTTTAACAGAATTTTTTAGTATTGCAAATTTAGAATCACCTCTTGTTTCTACATATGGTACGATTAATATTAGCGAAAAAAAGGTAACTATTCAACAAATGGAAAAAAGTTTCAAGAAACAAATTCCCAGTCAAAAATTTATCATGGATCCTCGCGATGCTGATCTCAGCAAAAATATTGATATTCCATACAGTTTCAGAAATTATTTATCTAAAGAACTAGTTATAAAAGGAAAGAAGGCCTATCAGTTTTGGACTTTTGATGGATGGTGGATGCAGGATGGATATGATGAACATCGCGGCATTGACAGATTTTTATATATTCCAGATAAGGGAATTGTTGGAGGATCATATGATTTTTATTTTAAATTAAAGCCAAAAAATTCATCTAACGAATATTATACCGCAACAAATGGATTATTATGGAATAACATCATCAACGAAAAAATAATGATCGCAAAAGAACTAAAATAATTAAAAAACCTCAGGATTTTCTGAGGTTTTATTTTTCAATACGCATCAAAAATATGTTTAAAAATAGCCTTATCTTCGTCTGTTAAAGGCATTTTTCTTCTTGCCATTGCCCGTTCTGCAACTTCGTAGGCTTTGTCTAATTTAAATTTCTCATCGCCTTTAAAACCGCCCCAAGAAAAACTTTCAACCAAATTCGGCGGGAAACCTTCTTTGAAAATATTGGAAGCAACTCCTACAACAGTCCCTGTATTTAATTGCGTGTTGATCGCTGTTTTAGAATGATCTCCCATAATTAAACCGGCAAACTGCAATCCTGTATCTTCAAAAGATTTGGTTCTGTAGTTCCACAATTTTACAGGAGCGTAATTATTTTTAAGATTGGAAGAATTGGTATCTGCTCCCAGATTACACCATTCTCCGATCACCGAATTTCCAACAAAACCGTCATGCCCTTTATTAGAATATCCAAAAATGATAATATTATTAACTTCTCCGCCCACTTTGCAATGAGGACCAATTGTTGTTGCTCCGTAAATCTTCGCGCCTAAATTAAACTTAGACTCTTCACACAGAGCAATCGGACCACGAAGATTACAGCCTTCCATTACCTCAGCATTTTTCCCGATATAGATTTTGCCTGTTTTTGTATTGATGGTCGAAAATTCAATTTGTGCTCCTTCTTCTAT
This sequence comes from Chryseobacterium sp. VD8, assembly GCF_037149975.1. Lineage (NCBI taxonomy): Bacteria > Pseudomonadati > Bacteroidota > Flavobacteriia > Flavobacteriales > Weeksellaceae > Chryseobacterium > Chryseobacterium sp. VD8. Next base: position 5,827 of record NZ_JBBCQL010000160.1, read on the forward strand.
AAACAGATCTTCTTTATTTCCTAAAAATCCATTGGTTGAAGAAAGCTCCTGAGAAACTCTGCCTTTCGTAAGCAATGCAAAATCGAAATCTATAGCTTCTTTATTATAGGTAAAAAGATCCGTTGGTTTTTTAAAGAAAATAAGTTCTTCTTTAATATCCGTCATTTTCTCGATCTGGTGCAGAGAAAAACCATCCATATTGATTTTTGCAGCGACTAATTCGTCTTCATAAACCAATGCTTCTCCCTGTTTCAGATCTTTGATCTGCTGAATCACATTTTCTGTCGGTAAAAAATTCGTTACCAGAAAAAGACTTTCTTTTTTTGCTGGTTCTGGAAATTTTCCCTGCAGATACATTTCCGTGAAGAAAGAAATCTCGGTGTTTTCTAAAATTTTCTGCCATCTTTCAGAGAAAGTAAGGATTCCGCATCGCATTTCTGCAACGGGACGTGTAAAAGTAAGCGGAAGAAAATCTTCCCAATATTGTGCATCTGAAAATACTAATTGCATCGTTCAGTTTTTAGTTTAAAATGAATGTTTAACGTCTAAACAAAAATACAATAAAAAAGTCCTCCGGAAACCGAAAGACTTTTAAATATTATGATCACAAAAAATTACTTAGCGAATTTTTTGTATTTGTTCATGAACTTATCAACTCTACCTGCAGTGTCAACTAACTTCACTTTACCAGTGTAGAAAGGGTGAGAAGTTGAAGAGATCTCCATTTTGATCAATGGGTATTCTTGTCCTTCGTACTCGATAGTATCTTTTGTTTCTGCAGTAGACTTGCAAAGAAACACCTCGTCGTTACTCATATCTTTGAAAACAACAAGTCTATAATTTTCTGGGTGGATTCCGTTTTTCATAATACAATTTTTAAAAAATTAAAGTTTGCTTTCGAAATAGTAATGGATATTTCTCTGCTAATTTTAGGGTGCAAAAATACAATAATTTTTTAAAATTACAAATAGACGATCAATATTTTTTTCTTCATAAGAAATTCAAAGTATTTTCGTTAAATTTGAAATCTATTTAAACTTTAATTTCGATGAAATTCAAATTATTACTGGCTTTTTCTTTCTGGATGCTTGTTATGGCTGTATCTTGTAATAAGGACGACATCAGTTTCGACGCTCCTTCTCAGGAACTAAGCTTTTCCAAAGACACGGTTTTCTGCGATACGGTTTATCATCAGGTTCGTTCAGAAACATATGCGGTAAAAGTATATAATAATGAAGACAAAGATATTCTGATCCCGAGAATTCATCTGCAAAAAGGGGCAACTTCTCTGTATAAGATCAATGTGGACGGAAAACCGGGATATGACTTTAAGGATGTCCCGTTAAGAAAAAAAGACAGTCTGTATATTTTCGTTGAAATTGCACCGGAAGCAACCGGTCCGGAAGCGATTGCTGAAGATAAGATATTATTCCAGAGTCCTGTAGGACAACAACAGGTTGTATTATTTTCTGTGGTTCAGGATGCGGAATTTTTTATAAAAACCCCTACGAATTCGAATATTATTACTTCCGACGCAACATGGAATAACAATAAAGCTAAAATTATCTACGGAGATTTGACGATTGACCAGAATGTTATTCTGAATATTCAACAGGGAACAAAAGTCTATTTCCACAAAAACAGCGGAATGAAAGTGCTTGCCGGAGCCACACTGAATATTAACGGTACTTTAGCCAACAATGTTACACTTCGCGGAGACAGAAATGATCCTGCCTACGATACAATTCCTAAGAACTGGAATTCTATTAAAATGGAAGCCGGTTCTACCCTCAACATGAATTATGCAAGACTCTTCGGAGGAACAAAAGGTCTTGACATGAAGCAGACCAATGCCAATATCAGCAATTCTTTTATCCATACGTTTCAGGAATATGGGATTTATGCCATTGCTTCTACCATTACTGCAAAAAATCTTGTGATGAATAATTGCGGAGAATCTGCGGTAGGAATTTTTAAAGGAGGAACGCATAATTTTACCCACTGCACGATTGCCAATTATTCGGATCTTCTGCATTCTTATAACCGAAACGGAATTTTAGCCGCTAATGAATGGACAAATGCATCCGGAGTAAAAGAATACGGAGCACTGATCTTTAATTTAAGAAACAGCATCGTTTATTCTGACCGTGACAATTCGGTTAATTTTGAACAGACTCCGCCGAATTTATTTAATTTTACTATTCAGAACTGTCTTATCAAATATTCCGGAACTTCGGAAGCCGGTTTTGATTTTAATACAAGCCCGGGAGTTATTCAGTCTCTTAAAAATTTGGATCCGCTGTTTGTTAATTATTTCGCAGCCAAGATGAATCTGAGAGTAAAACAGAATTCTCCGGCAATTGGAAAAGGAAGTACAGCTGTTGCGGCAACGGTTCCAACGGATATAGCCAATGTTTCAAGAACTTCAAATCCTACAGTGGGAGCTTATCAATATTTTTAAAAAATGGATTTTGATATTGTAAAAATCGGGGCTTTTGCCGTTTTGATTATTGTGTATATCACGGTAAGAAAACTTCTGAAAAGATTTGCAGATTTTACCGGGAACATCGGAGATTCTGCCTATTATGAAGAAGAAATAAAAACACTGGAAGCAAAAATAGTTGCATTAGAAGAAAAGATCAATAACAAACCATAAATGGAAATTACACATCTGCAGCAGCAAGTTGACGAATGGATCAAAACCATTGGCGTTCGTTATTTCAATGAACTGACCAATATGGCAATGTTGACGGAAGAAGTAGGCGAAGTGGCGAGAATCATCGCTAGAAGATATGGAGAACAAAGTGAGAAGGAAAGCGATAAAAGCAAAGATTTAGGAGAGGAACTGGCTGATGTATTGTTTGTAACGTTATGTCTGGCCAATCAGACCGGAGTTAATCTGCAGGAAGCTTTTGACAGAAAAATGAAGATCAAGACGGATCGCGATAAAGACCGCCATCAGAATAATGAAAAATTAAAATAGCCGGATGCCGGAATTTGGAAGCCGGAAGTTTTTAAACCAAACTTTTCACCTTCATCTTCCAGCTTCGGGCTTCCAACTTAGAAGAACAATGAAGAAGCTAGAAAAATCAAAACTACAGGAAAACAAAACCATACAGATCAGCGGTTCGAAAAGTATTTCGAATCGTTTGTTGATTTTAGAAAGTCTGTTTAAAAATATAGAAATCGGGAATTTATCGAATTCTCAGGACACACAACTCCTGAAAAAAGCCTTATCTGAAGATTCGGAAATTGTGGATATCCATCACGCGGGAACGGCGATGCGTTTTCTTACGTCCTATTATTCTATTCAGGAGGGAAAGACAACAATTCTTACGGGTTCCAAGAGAATGAAAGAAAGACCGATCAAAAATCTGGTTACTGCTCTGCAAAATCTGGGTGCCGAAATTGAGTATCTGGAAAATGAAGGATTTCCGCCTCTTAAAATTCACGGAAGAAAAATTACGGAGACCAAAGTGGATGTTCCGGCGGATATTTCCAGCCAGTTCATCACCTCTCTCCTTCTGATTGCCGGAAAACTGGAAAACGGACTGGAAATAAATCTGGTTGGCAAAGTGACTTCACGGTCTTATATTGAAATGACGCTCAACATTTTAACCCGATTCGGAATTAAAAGCAGTTTCATCGGAAATACGATCAAAGTGGAAAAATTTGATGTGAATAGTCAATTGTCAATTATCAATTACGAAGTGGAAAGCGACTGGAGTTCTGCATCTTACTTCTACTCTTTCGTCGCTTTGGGAAGAAAAACCATTCATTTGAAAAGCTTTTACAAAGAATCTACACAGGGAGATTCGGCAATTGTAAAAATTTATGAAGAATTTTTCGGAATTAAAACGACTTTCACGGAACAGGAGCATAAACTAATGCTTGAGCCGATTGAAGGATTTCAGTTTCCCGAAAAGATCGTTCTGGATATGAATAATTGTCCGGACATCGCCCAAACACTTTGTGTAACCGCAGCAGCCCTGAAAATTCCTTTTGAAATTTCAGGATTAGAAACTTTGCGTGTAAAAGAAACCGATCGTCTTTTAGCTTTACATAATGAACTGAAAAAGCTGGGTACGGAAACAGAATTCACAGATTTGACGATTAAATCCACTAGTTTCAACGAACCTCAGGAAAATATTTCCATTGCAACATATCAGGATCACAGAATGGCGATGAGCTTTGCACCGTTTTGTTTAATAAAGGAACTGACTATTGAAGAGGAAAATGTAGTGGAGAAATCATATCCTATGTTTTGGGAGGATTTGAAAAATTTATTAATTAAAGAATAAGTGAAAAAGTTCTTTATCTTAATTTATTTTTTAATTCCACTCTTATTTTGGGCACAATACCTTTTACCCAATGAAGACATCATTTATTCTTTCGATACAAGAAACGCAAAGAGAATGTATCTGGTAAAAGACAAAACCAATAAATACATTCAATATCGTTTTGGAACTAAAACCAAAATTGAAATGGAATTTCCGAAAGAAAGAACAAAAGAAAGCTGGAAGAAATTTCATTATAATTCGTACTGGCGAGGCGGAGGCGTTGAAAACGCAGGAATGGAAATAGATAATCTTCAGTTTAAAAATAATGGTTTTGAATATTTATTGTTCAGAACATATCATGCAGAAGGTGAATCTTATTCCGCCGGAATCATAATTACAGATAGTAAAGGTAAGGAGACTAGAATTTCAGGAAATTATAAAACAGTCAAAGGCTGTATTTGTGACCTTCAAGATACAAAAATGATTAAGAAAGAAGATATTGGACTATCTTTTTGAGATTAC
>NZ_JBBCQL010000161.1:0-10615 GCF_037149975.1 Chryseobacterium sp. VD8
TTTTGGGCGGAATCAAAGATATTGTACCGCATTATTTTTGCCAGTTTCAAAATAATTTGGGGTGCTTCATCTGATTTTTTAAGCGAAAGTCCGTAAATATTATTAAGTGTATTGAAAAGAAAATGGGGATTTATTTGGGTCTTAAGCAGTTTTAGTTCTGCATCTGTTTTTTCTTTCGAAATTTCGATTAATCTTTTTTGCGTTTCATTTTGCTGAATAAATTTTTCAAAGCCCAACATGATGGCGATGGCAAAAACGATATTCATGGCTGCAACAAAAATTCCGCCTAATGAAAATCTTGTGGTGTCTTCCGGAACAGAATAATAGTAAGGAAATATGAGATCATGGGATATTATTCTGAAAAAAACTACTGAAAATGTTACGATTATAATTACAGCAAAAATCCGTAGTGCTTTATTTCTGAGAATTTTTATTTTACCGTCTATCATTGTCAAAACTAAATATGCTGCCGGAATTTCTGCAAAAAGAAAAGTGAATTCTGAGATTACAGACAGATAGAGTGTTTTTTGCCATGAAAATTGTTTAAAACTTTCATGTATATACACAAATGATGCATTAATCTCAAAGAGATAATAGGCAAGCCAAAAGAAGATATGATATTTGTTTTTCTGAGTCAGTTTCAAGATTCTAAATTATTTTAAAATAAAAACAGATAAAATTCAAGTTTTTCTTTTAAAAATAATAATAAAATCTACGAAGTGCTTATTTAAATCTACAAACTAAAAAATTTTTTAATTGAAAACAAAAAAGTCATCCCAAATGAGATGACTTTAAGTGGTTTCTCCAGGAATCGAACCAGGGACACATGGATTTTCAATCCATTGCTCTACCAACTGAGCTAAGAAACCATTTAATTTTTGCTTCTTTTTTGAAGTGGTGCAAAAATAATAATAATTATTAATCTTGGCAAATTTTATTTAAAACTTTGAAAATAAAACCACCTTTTTACAGGTGGTTTTTTAAGTGGTTTCTCCAGGAATCGAACCAGGGACACATGGATTTTCAATCCATTGCTCTACCAACTGAGCTAAGAAACCATTCTTGTTACTTCGTTGTTTTAAAGTGATGCAAAAGTAGTAAGTTTTAGTATATGAAGCAAGTATTAACAAGACTTTTTTTAACAAAACTTAAAAACCTACTGATTTTCAACTGAATTATTTTCCTGTTCGCGTCTTATCTGTTCGCTCATTTCCTCTAATACAGGCTTAATCGTGCTTTCCGGAAGATCACTTATTCGTATGTACATCAGTCCGTCGATCGCATCATTGAAGTTGGGATCTACGTTAAAGGCGATAACTTTAGCATTTTGCTTAATGTATTTCTTAATTAAAACAGGCAATCTAAGTTCCGGTTCCAGATCATCAATAATCTTATCAAGCTTATTAAGATCAGACTCCATTTCCTCAAAAAACAGATGTTTATCCCTGTCGCGAAGTTTTACTTTGTATTCGTTTCTTGGAGTAATATACTGTGCAACTGCGGAATCATAATAATTCGAACGCATAAACTCGATCATCAGAGATTTGGAAAATTCTGAAAATTTATTGGAAATACTTACACCTCCCATCAAAAATTTATGATCCGGATTTCGTAAGCAGACATGTACAATTCCTCTCCATAAAAGGAAAAGCGGAAGTGGTTTCTGCTGATATTCCTGACAGATATACGCACGTCCCATTTCGATTACTTTCTTGAAAAAAGGATGGATATCCTGTTCAAATTCAAATAAAGAACTTGTATAAAACCCTTTAATTCCTGATTTTTTCATGACTTCTTTTCCCAGAGCCATTCTGTAAGCTCCCACAAGTTTTTCTGCGGCACTGTCCCAAAGGAAAAGATGATGGTAATGTTTGTCGTATTCATCAAGGTCGAACGGAAGATTACTTCCTTCTCCTACTGCACGGAAGGTAAGCTCTCTCTGTCTTCCGATTTCCCGCATTATTGAAGGAATTTCTTCGTAAGTGGTAAAATAAACTTCATAATTTCCGTTGCTGAAAAACATTTTATCGGTTCCTTTCAGCTTATTGATGTCTTTTAAAATGTCTTCTTTCGGAGTTTCGTCGATGATATTCTGAACAATATTTTCTTCTTTTAATAAAGGAAATTTTACCGAAAGATTTTTAAGATTAATGCTCTGAGCCAAAGATTTTCGCTTCTCGTAGTAAGATTTCATCATATACACCTTACGTTTCAGAAATTCTCCCAGTTCCTCAATGGTTTCCATATCGTCCATTGCTTTTACAGAGATAGGCTTTCCGATCCTTATCCTGATCGGTTTTTCCCGGTCATTCATCATTTCTGCAGGCAGCATTAAAGTCTGCAGATTCGGGTGTATTTTTGCCACCTGATAAAATATTCTGCTGTTTTTTGCATGAAAATACATAGGAACAACCGGCACTTTTGCCATTCTTATAAGCTTTAACGCCGGTTTTTCCCACTCCTTATCCAGAATTTCGCTGTAAGGATTATTTTTATTATAGACCTCTCCTGCAGGGAAAATTCCTACACAGCCTCCGTTTTGCAGATGCTTTAAGGTCTCCCGCATCCCGGAAGAGCTGCTGTAAGCTTCTTTTCTGCCCTCAAAAGGATTTACGGCAATTACGTACGGTTCCATCGGTTTGATTTTTTCCAGAAGGAAATTTCCCATTACCTTAAAATCCGGACGTACTTCCGACAATACTTTACACATCAAAATCCCGTCAATCGCACCAAGCGGATGATTGGAAACCAGAATGAACGGTCCCGTCTTCGGAATTTTTGCCAGATCTTCTTCAAAAGCGATGTAGCTTAAGTTGCGCTCTCTCACAAATGAGTCGAAAAAGTCTTTGCCTTCCTTATCTTTTAGTTTGTCGTATAATTTATTTACTTCGTTGATTTTAGCAATGCTCATCACAGCAGATGCTACAGGATTTTTCAGAAATCCTATTTTACTTAAGCCGGAAGCCTTAATCAGATCGTTTTTCGAAATTAAACTCATATTGTGTTTAGTCGCAATTAGTTTTTATTGTGTTACCATTTGAAGCGTATTTTTCGCAATCTGCTCCAATAATACACTTTTTTCCTGGTAAAATTTATCTATGTTCTCTATTTTCGCATTTCTTACGGTAAATAAAGATACATTTTTTATAACTTCTGTTTTAAATACTTTTTGAAGTTCTTCATTTAATTCATCCACGGTATTAAATTTATCTTCAAGACATAAAGCCAATGAAATTGCAGAGTTCTGCATCAGGGAAACTTTAATTTTGTATTTGGATAAATACCCGAATATCAGACTCATATGGTCTTCTGCGATAAATGAAAAGTCTCTTGTGGAAATTTTCAGCAAAGTCTGGTTTTCCTTTAAAATATAAGATTCTTCGCTTTGGTTCTTTTCCGAAGCACCTACTTTAGTCCCTTCCTTCGTAGGATCTACAAAAGATTTTACGTAAAAAGGAATGTTTTTCTGCTGTAGCGGCTGTAATGTTTTCGGGTGAATCACACTTGCGCCGTAATAAGCCATTTCAATTGCCTCTTCGTAAGAAATATGAGAAAGTAACGTTACATCTTTGAATTTTCTCGGATCTCCCGTCATTACTCCCGGAACGTCTTTCCAGATCGTCATAGCTTCTGCATTTAAACAATATGCAAAAATTGCAGCAGAATAATCAGATCCTTCTCTTCCCAAAGTCACCGTAAAATTATTGCCATCCGAACCGATGAATCCCTGCGTAACGTAGCAGATTTCTTTATTTAAATTAGAAATAAATTCTTCCGTCTTTGCCCAGTCTACAACACCTTCTCTGTAAGAATTGTCAGTTTTTACATAATCTCTTGCATCCAGCCACTGATTGGTAAACTGAATTTCATTCAAATATTCGCTCACAATTTTCGTAGAAATCATTTCTCCGCAGCTTACCACCTGATCATAAACAAAATCGTAGTTCGGAGATTTGTTTCTTCTTAAAAAAGAATCAATATCATCAAAAAATAAATTGATTTCTGCAAATACCGCATGATTTTCAGGAAATAATCCTTCAGCGATCTCAATGTGTTTTCGTTTTATCTTTTCAATTTCAGTTTGATAGTTTTCCTTCTTGAAATAAAGTTCTACAACTTTTTCCAACTCATTCGTCGTTTTGCCCATTGCTGAAATCACCAGCAGACATTTGGCAAATCCCTGGCTTTTTAAAACCATGGCTACATTTTTTACACTTTCGGCATCCTTTACCGATGCTCCACCAAACTTGAAAATTTTCATTAAATTGTTAATAATAAAATTGTTAGATAAAATTTGTGGGAATATTTTACGGGTGACAAAATTATGCATTTACAATGAGATATGAAAGAGCACAATATTGCTGCGGGCTTAAGATTTTATTAAAATTATCAATTCGCAGAAATTATTCCGATTGCTTCAATAAAATGGGATTGGTATTTTAAGACAAATATTTTTCAAGTCAGATTTTTTGCGATTGTATTTGTTTGATAGACAGGTAATAAGGTCTTTTATTAATTATTCTTTTAAATTGTAATAAATTTTACGAAATTTGGAGAAAACGTAAAAAGCAAAATATGTCAGAGCAACCATTACAGACTTTAGGAGAGTTTCTTATTGATAGACAGGATGATTTTCAGTATTCCACGGGAGAGTTTTCCCGTCTCTTGAGTGCAATAAGACTAGCTTCAAAAGTAGTAAACAGAGAAGTAAATAAAGCAGGAATTGTAGACATCGCAGGCGCTGCAGGAAACCAGAATGTGCAGGGAGAAGAGCAGCAGAAGCTTGATGTAATTGCCAATGAAATTTTTATTACCGCTTTGTCTCAGAGAGAGGTTGTCTGTGGAATTGCTTCCGAAGAAAACGACGATTTCATCGATATCAAATGTGGCGAAAACGGACATTTAAGCAAATATGTGGTGCTGATTGATCCTCTTGACGGCTCTTCAAATATTGATGTAAATGTTTCGGTAGGAACTATTTTCTCAATCTACAGAAGAGTTACAGAGCCCGGAACTCCGGTTCAGCTGGAAGACTTTTTACAGAAAGGAGTTAACCAGATCGCAGCGGGTTATGTTATCTATGGATCTTCCACAATGATTGTGTATACTACTGGAAACGGTGTGAATGGATTTACATTGGATCCTTCTTTGGGAACATATTATCTGTCTCATCCGAACATGACTTTCCCAAAAACAGGAAAGATTTACTCCATCAACGAAGGAAACTATATCAAATTTCCTCAGGGCGTAAAAAATTACCTTAAATATTGCCAGATGGAAGAAGGAGACAGACCGTATACTTCAAGATATATTGGTTCGTTGGTTGCAGATTTCCACAGAAATATGTTAAAAGGCGGAATTTATATTTATCCGTCTTATTCACAGGCTCCGAACGGAAAACTGAGATTATTGTACGAATGCAATCCTATGGCTTTCCTTGCAGAACAGGCAGGAGGAAAAGCAACCGATGGTTTCAGAAGAATCCTTGAAATTGAACCGACAGAACTGCATCAGAGAATCCCGTTTTTCTGCGGAAGTATCGATATGGTGCAGAAAGCGGAAGAATTTATGCGAATTGACAGTGTAAAATAATGAAAGCAGAATATTCAAGATATTTATTAGAATTCAAACGCCCGAGTGGAACATCTCGCGGCGTTTTGCTCGAAAAAGAGACCTTTATTCTCAAAATTTCAGAAAATGGAAAGGAAGGAACAGGAGAGTGTGCGATTTTCAGAGGTCTGAGTTTTGACGACAGACCGGATTATGAAGATAAATTAAAATGGCTTTGTGAAAATATTCAGCAGGATTCCGAGTTTTTAAAAGAAAAATTAAAAGAATTTCCGTCCATTTGGTTTGGTTATGAACAGGCTGTTCTGAATTTAAAAAATGGTAAGAATCTATATTTTCCAAGTGAATTTACACAAGGAAAAACTCCGATTGTTATCAATGGTCTGATCTGGATGGGCGATATCAATTATATGGAAGAGCAGATTCAGGATAAACTGGAAAAAGGTTTTCACTGCATTAAACTCAAAATAGGAGTCAACTGGAAATCCGAACACGAAATTCTTCAGAAACTGAGACAAAAGTTCTCAAAGGACAGGCTTGAACTTCGGGTAGATGCAAACGGAGGCTTTAAGAAAGAAGAAGCAAAAATTGTTTTACAGCAATTAGCCGATCTGCATATTCACTCCATCGAACAGCCTATAAAAGCAGGAAACCGGAATGATATGGCAGAATTATGTCTTGAAACGCCTACTCCGATTGCTTTGGATGAAGAACTGATCGGGATTACAGATTTTAGTGAGAAAAGAAAATTGCTCGAAACCGTAAAACCTCAATATATCATTTTAAAACCAGCTTTAGTAGGAGGTTTTTCCGGATCTGACGAATGGATTTCTCTTGCGGAAAGTATGAATATAGGATGGTGGATTACATCAGCACTGGAAAGTAATATCGGGCTGAACGCAATTGCTCAGTATACTTTTACAAAAAAAAGCCCGATGCCGCAAGGATTGGGAACCGGAGCTTTATTTGTTAATAATTTCGAATCAAATCTGGATCTGAAAGGAGAATTACTGTGGTTTAAAAATTAGATTTCACAAACAGGATTGTTGTAATGTTCTTCATCCCATGTTCTGCAGCATCTTAATTTAGGATTCCAACTAAGACAGCCGATAGGAACTATACCTCCTTTAATTGTTTTTAATTCACTTTTTTTAAGTTTTTTTAGATTTTTCATAGAAACATTTTTTTTGGTTTGTTATGTAAATATGAAATTCTTTTTTGTAATGTGCAACACTTTAACACATATTAACACACATTAAAGTGAGTTAATGTGCCCTTAGAAAATATATTAGAATTTTTCAAAGCTCGGATGAACTTTGTTTGTCAAGAAAATGATTTTGAAGTTTTTATGTAGTAATTTTCAGTCGTATAGTTTTGGTGTTTATGGTTTAGTGATTGGCGATTAAATGACATCTTTTACAAAAATCGCTTTCTTAATGTATTCTAAAATTAAAGAAAACTTACTTTTAACTTTTTTCATAATATAAAATGTTAATATTTTTGTGGTAATAAATTTACAATCTTTATGCCAGAATTCAATGCATAATTTTTACTTTTTTAACATTTTTTTTCAATAATATATAAACTGTTGTGTAAGAGGTGTTTGTAAATTTTTTTTCCAATATTTTAAATTTCACAGGTATAAAGTTCTTTCAATCTCCCAATTCATAGAAAGTATTAACGTTATGTTCATTTAAAAATTTGAATCTTTTAACAAAAAACGCTCTTCAGGAAATACAGGTTCAGAATTATACTTTTACATTATTATTTCCATAAACCCTGAAAATTTCATAAATTTGCAAATTGTCGTATTCTACGGCATTTAAAAGCGAATTTTAATGGAAGAAGAAAAAAAATCACTCAATTTTATTGAGCAAATTATCGAAGATGATTTGGCAAACGGTCTGGGAAAAGATCAGCTCCGTTTCCGTTTTCCGCCTGAACCAAACGGTTATCTGCATGTAGGTCACACCAAAGCGATCTGCATCAACTTCGGTTTGGGTGAAAAATACAATGCTCCCGTGAACCTTCGTTTCGACGATACGAACCCTGAAAAAGAAGAACAGGAATTCGTAGATTCTATTATGAAAGACGTTGAATGGTTGGGTTTTAAATGGGATAAAGTTTTGTACGCCTCCGATTACTTCCAGCAGCTTTACGATTGGGCAGTTCAGTTGATAAAAGAAGGGAAAGCTTACGTAGATGAGCAGCCGTCTGAAGTGATTACCGAGCAGAGAAAAAATCCGGCAGAACCGGGTGTGGAATCTCCATATAGAAACCGTCCTGTTGAAGAATCTTTAGACTTATTCGAAAGGATGAAAAACGGCGAATTCGAAAGTGGTTCTATGTCTCTTCGTGCAAAAATCGACATGACTTCACCGAATATGAACATGCGTGATCCTGTGATGTACAGAATTCTGAACAAACCTCACCACAGAACAGGAACGGATTGGAAAATTTACCCAATGTACGACTGGGCGCATGGTGAATCTGATTATATTGAACAAATTTCTCACTCACTGTGTTCTTTAGAGTTTGAAAACCACAGACCTTTATACAACTGGTATTTAGATCAGGTGTACGAAGAAGGAAAAGTGAAAAACAAGCAGAGAGAATTTGCGAGAATGAACGTTTCTTACATGATTACTTCCAAAAGAAAACTGCAGAGGCTGATTGCCGAAAATGTAGTGAACGGTTGGGATGATCCGAGAATGCCTACGATTTCCGGAATGAGAAGAAAAGGATTTACGCCTGCTTCCATCAGAAATTTTATTGAAAAAGTAGGAGTTGCCAAAAGAGAAAATCTTATCGAGCTTCAGTTACTGGAATTCTGCGTTCGTGAAGACCTGAATAAAGTCGCAAAACGTGTAATGACGGTTGTGGATCCTGTCAAATTAGTCATTGAAAACTATCCGGAAGGAAAAGAAGAATGGCTGGAAACAGAAAACAATCCTGAGCAGGAAAATGCAGGAACAAGAGAAATTCCGTTCTCCAGAGAATTATATATTGAGCGTGAAGACTTTAAGGAAGAAGCAAACAACAAATTCTTCAGACTAAAGTTAGGCGGAGAAGTTCGTCTGAAATCTGCTTATATCATTAAAGGTGAAAGAGTAGAAAAAGACGAAAACGGAAACATTACGACCATTTACGCAACCTACGACGAAAAATCCAAGTCAGGAAGCGGAACAGAAGAAAGCTTAAGAAAAGTAAAAGGAACCATTCATTGGGTGTCTGCGAAACACGCAATTCCTGTGGAAGTAAGAAATTACGACAAATTATTCACTGTGGAACAGCCAGATGCAGAGAAAGATGTCGATTTCCTAAACTTTATCAATCCGGATTCTGCAACTACCATTCAGGGATTTGCTGAACCAAGCTTAAAAGATGTGGCAGTTGGAGAACCTCTTCAATTCCAGAGAATTGGCTATTTCACGAAAGATCAGGATTCTACGGATACAAACTTTGTATTCAACAGAACTGTGACGTTAAAAGACTCTTATAAGCCGGAGTAAAAATTTATTATACATATAAATAAAACAGGGCCTAAAAATTAAGCCCTGTTTTTTGTTTTTAACCCTAACGAAACAAAAACGATAACCAAAAAATAAGGTTATCCGTGAAAAGCATTTGTGTCATTCGTGTTTAAAAACAGTAATTAAAATTAAAAATTGTGAAACTTATATATCTATACACCAACTCATTCAAAGGGCTTTCCAAAGAAAGCTGGATGCTTGCTTTGGTCATGCTCATCAATCGGGCAGGTTCCATGGTGCTTCCTTTTCTGGGAGTTTACATGACCGATCATTTAAAATTCAGTATCGAAAATACTGGAGTTGTACTCAGTTTTTTTGGAATCGGTTCGGTAATTGGTTCTTGGCTGGGCGGATTTATTACAGACAGAATCGGAGAATACAGAGTTCAGTATCTCAGCTTATTGCTCAGTGTGCCTTTATTTTGTATGATTCCTCTATTTAAGACAGAAATAGGAGTGGCGACCATTATTTTGCTGCAAAGCATTGTAAGCGATTCCTTCCGTCCTGCAAATTCGGTTGCCATTACAAAATATGCGAAACCCGAAAACATAACCAGAGCATTTTCCTTAAACCGGATGGCAATTAATTTAGGCTTTTCCATCGGTCCTGCTTTGGGCGGTATTTTATCGGCAATTTCCTACGAATTTTTATTTTTCAGCAATGCTTTTACAGCTTTGGTGGCGGGAATTTTATACATCGTCTTTTTCAGAAAACGAAACATTCTGGCAAAATTAAAAGCCCGAAAAGTACAGGAAGCCATAGAAATTAAAAAAGAAAATTCCCCTTACCGCGATGGTAAATTTCTGGTTTACTGTTTCTTCTGTATGCTTTTTTCAATCTGTTTTTTCCAGTTGTTCAGTACGCTGACTATTTTTTACAAAGACACGGCACATATAAGTCAGCAAAGTATAGGATATATTTTGGGATACAGCGGCTTTTTAGTCGTTTTACTCGAAATGGGATTGGTACAGGTTGCCGAAAAATATCTCAGCCTTGCCGTAACCATGCTTTTGGGAACCTTCATCTGTGGATTTGCTTATGCCATGCTTGGTTTTGATTACAGTATCGTGACTTTGGTTGTATCCATGAGTCTTCTCTGCGTAGGAGAAATCTGGGCTTTGCCGTTTATGTCAACCATCACAGCATTACGCTCCGGAAAAAACAACAAAGGAGCTTACATGGGCTTGAACGGAATTTCATTCTCCATTGCCTTTATTGTAACCCCTACTTTGGGAACGTTCATCGCCGAAAGATTCGGATTTACCATATTATGGATCGGGACAGGAGTTTTAGCCACAATTATTGCCATTGCGTTTTATTACATTGTTCCCTGGATGATTGGCGACAGAAAACACCCAGAATCTTAAATATTTTGGGCGTGTCCCTCATTCCGGAGCTAAACCTCATAGGTTTTTAAAACCTATGAGGTTTCCCCTTACATTCGGGTCGGGCTGCTTTGGGGTTCGCATCGCTTCCGTACTCGTTCGTTCCTCACTCGCACCGGCGCCTTCGTC
>NZ_JBBCQL010000162.1:0-10568 GCF_037149975.1 Chryseobacterium sp. VD8
AATCCTGTTACCGCTACAGGTTCCAGATCTACAACAACAACTAAACTTTCAGTTCTTAGAAGAAAAATCGCTCAGAGATTAGTTTCTGTGAAGAATGAAACGGCAATGTTAACAACTTTCAATGAAGTTGACATGTCTGAAATCTTCAGATTAAGAAAATTATATAAAGAAGAATTTGCTCAGAGACACGGAGTAGGACTTGGTTTCATGTCTTTCTTTACAAAAGCGGTAACAAGAGCTTTACAGATGTATCCGGATGTAAACGCATCTATCGACGGAGATTTCAAAGTAAACTACGATTTCTGCGATATTTCAATTGCGGTTTCAGGTCCGAAAGGATTAATGGTTCCTGTATTGAGAAATGCTGAAAATATGTCTTTTGCAAGCGTTGAAGCGAACATTAAAGATTTAGCGACTAAAGTAAGAGACGGAAAAATCACGGTTGACGAAATGACAGGCGGAACGTTCACCATTACAAACGGTGGAACTTTCGGATCCATGATGTCTACACCAATCATCAATCCTCCTCAATCTGCAATCTTAGGAATGCACAACATTATCCAGAGACCGGTTGCGGTTGACGGACAGGTGGTAATTCGTCCGATGATGTACGTTGCGATGTCTTATGACCACAGAATTATCGACGGAAAAGAATCTGTAGGATTCTTAGTTGCAGTAAAAGAAGCAATCGACAATCCGGTTGGTATTTTAATGAACGGAGACGAAAGAAAAGGTCTTGGATTATAATTATTGATAAAAATTATAGTATAAAATAAATCTCGCCTCAAAAAGGGCGAGATTTTTGTATCTCTTACCGTAAATACTTAAGATGATGTTTTCTAAAATGACCTCCAATATCAAAGTTTCAGTAATACCTGAATATGATAGCAAAAACAGTTATCCGTCTGAAAACAGACACGTTTTCAAATACAATATCGTTATCGAAAACGAAGGCAGTTTTCCTGTAAAAATCCTTAAAAGAAAATGGCTGATTTTCGACGTAGGCTTCGGATATACAGAGATAATAGGGGATGGCGTAATCGGCCTGACTCCTGAGATTCCTACAGGCGAGAATTTCGCTTATTTTTCTAACGTCATGCTTCGTTCCGGGGTAGGAAATATGAGCGGAAAATACCTTGTAAAAAATATGGAAACGCAGGAAACTTTTGAAATTGATATTCCTAAATTCAATCTTTTATCAGAAGTTTTAAGCAATTAACAAATTATTCTTTGATAAATTTATGTCTTGAGATACCATTTTTTGATGCTAATTCTAAAAAATAGCTTCCTTTAAGCAAAGCAGAAATATCAGTTTTAGTTTCATATTTATTTTGTAGAATCAATTTTCCTTCAGAATTGTAGATTTTAACACATTCTATTTGATCTTTTGATTTTATGACTAAGTACTCATTTGCTGGATTAGGATAAATAAGTATATTTTTTTCTGATGTCTGATTGATATCGTTACTAGATAAAGTACCGGATTGATAAAAAGCTTGATCTCCTAAATAATTTGTGAGTATCAGGTTTTTTATATTTCCTGTATAAGTAATTTGATAACTGTGTAAAGGTGAATATTGACTAAAATAGCCTGTATAGATAGAAGAAAATGTAATATTTTCAGGCAATGTACAATTATTTCCATTTCCTACACCATAGGTCCAAAAACTGAAATTATTTACTGTTATATCAAAATTATTTATCGTTCCCCAAATGCTTTGCTCACAGACAGAACTGCTTAAATTTGTTGACGTGGTATTTTGATCGTTAAAAGTAAGTATAGGCACACTTATCTCAATATTTTGTGGAACATTATAAGTGATATTGTTCTTTACTACTTTTCTTAAATACCAATTTGTATTATAAAGATCTGCCTGAGCAGATAAAAAACAACTAATAAATATAGCAAGAAAAAATAAATTTTTGTTCATCTCTTTTTATTTTTAAAATTACAATTTTTTTATATACCTATTTAAAATAGAATTGTTTATCTCATCATTTTCCGTCATGAATAATTTTTCAAAAGCCAGTAAAGATATTTTAGCACAAACCTCTGCATCATCACCGGCTCTGTGATGGTTGAAACTGATCTGATGATATTCAGCAAGATGTTTTAATCCATATCTCGGAAGATAATTCCATGATTTTTTAGCTAACTGGATACTGCAAAGATAATTTAGCTTCGGCGTGAACATTCCGTAATGATTCAGGCATCCGCGAAGCACACCTGCGTCAAATCCTGCATTATGAGCAATCATTAACGTTCCGTACATCATTTCTTCCACTTCATACCAGATTTCATCGAAAGTAGGAGCGTCTTTCACATCATCCGGAAGAATGCCGTGAACATCCACATTAAACGGGCTGAAATAAGGAAAACTTGGTGGCTTGATGAGCCATGTTTTGGTCTCAATGATTTTTGAATCCTGTACAACACAGATTCCCAGTTCACAGGCGGAGTTTCGCTCGTGAGTTGCTGTTTCAAAATCTATTGCACAAAAATCCATAAGTAAAGTTTATTGTTTTGTAAGAGATTAAATTTTCTTTTTACTACCTAAAAAATGTTTAAAAACAAGCCATTTGGTTTGATAATAATCTGTTTTCTGATGCTTCTGACGAAGTTTTAAAGTGCCGGGAATCTGCGCATAAAATCCGAAATGCCCTTTCAAAACTGCCCAGAAATGAGAAATCCCGTTCTTATAAGCAAAATAAAATGAGGCAGCTCCGTCAAGACACAATCTGAAAAAAATCAGCCAGATCAGTCTGTGAAAAGGCAGATTCTTCAGCAACATCGAAAAGTTATTCCGGATGTTTAAAAAAGTTTTCTGTGCACTCTGCTTGTTCAAAGTTCCTCCGCCAACGTGATATACCTTAGATTTTCCGGTATAAAAAATCTTTTTTCCGGAATTGATCAGTCTCCAGCAAAGATCAATTTCTTCCTGATGCGCAAAAAAACGTTCATCAAAGCCCTTTTGATCCCAAAAATCCTTGTTTCGGATAAATAAACAGCATCCCGAAGCCCAGAAAATTTCCGTTTCATCATCATACTGCCCTTTATCTTCTTCCAGATCATCAAAAATTCTTCCTCTGCAGTATGGATAGCCAAGATTATCAATTAATCCGCCTCCTGCACCGGCAAATTCGAAGTAGTTTTTATTGTTGTAGGAAAGAATTTTGGGCTGAACTGCTGCAATAGAAGAATCTTTTTCAAAAAGTTCCGTAACCGGAACGATCCAGTTTTCGGTAACTTCCACATCGGAATTCAGAAGGCAGTATAATTCATTTTTAATTTCTTTTAAACCCTCATTATAACCTCCTGCAAAACCGTAATTTTTATTGTTTTTAATAATCTTTACCGAAGGAAAATTCTGTTGAAGAAAATCGACAGAATCATCGGTGGAAAGATTGTCAATTACATAAATATCAGCATTTTGAGAAAACTGAATAACATTCGGAAGAAATTTTTCCAGCCAGCTTTTTCCGTTCCAGTTTAAAATGGCGACTGCTAATTTTTTCGACATGAGAAATTAAATTTTTTCTGAATCAAAATTTTTGATGGAATCCTGATATTTCCATTTTCTGTGGGACCATAAATAATTATCGGGTCTTTTATTCAAAGTGTTTTCCAATAATTTATGGAATTTTTTTACGACTTCATTTTCTGCAAATTTTTCCCCGTCAGGATAAATTCTGTGATAATTGACCTGATAATAACCGCGTTTTACCTTCTTCATTTCACAATAAATGAACGCCAGATCCATTCTTGTTGCCAGTTTATCATACCCTATAAAAACCGGAGTTCTCTGGTTTAAAAATTCCAGACCGTAATTTACATGGGAAAAGTGGGGAGTCTGATCTGCCACAAACATATACGCTGAATCGCCGTCATTTTTTGAACGGAAGATATTCAGAATCACTTCATTGGCTTCCAAAGCTTCGTTCCCGAATTTGTTGCGGACTTTTTTCATCTGGTTTTCCCAGAAATCGCTGTTCACTTTTCTGTAAACCGGATGACAGTGCTTTTGAGGAATTACTCTTGCTAAAGCATTGATCCATTCCCAGTTGAAGACGTGCCCTGCAAGCATAATGACATTTTTACCTTCCGCTTTTGCCTCATGAAAAACTTCCTGATTGATGTGCTGCATTCTTACCCGCGATTCCGTTTCGGAAATACTGAAAGATTTTACTGTTTCTACAAGATAATCTGAAAAATTCAGATAAAAATTCTTCCGGATTTCTGCAATGTCTTCATCTGTTTTTTGAGGAAAAGACTTCCTCAGGTTTTGTGTAATTACATTTTTTCTGTAACCGACAATATAGTGATTCAGAAAGAACATAATGTCTGAAAATACATATAAAACTTTCAGGGGAAGTTTGGAGATCAGATATAATATTTTGATAAGGAAATTCATAAAACATGCAAATTTACGTATAATAAAATTATGGTTCTATTTTTGCTTACAAATAGTATTATTTTTTTATTTTTAACGTATGAAAAAATTATCATTAATCGCATTTCTGGGTTTAAGTTCCATTGCTTTCTCCCAGAATACCAATACCGTAAGACAGGAAGTTAAAAGTGGTTCGGAAGAAAAATCGTTATTGGTAAAGACAGATCAGGCCGAACTGGATGCCAAGAAAAAGGCAGCAGAAGAAAAGGCGAAGCTTCCAAAACCTTATGATCCGAAAGCAGATGCAGAAAAAGATATACAGAATCTGATTGCAAAAGCTAAAAAGGAAAAGAAAAACATCATGATTCAGGCAGGAGGAAACTGGTGCATCTGGTGTTTAAGATTCAATCAGTATGTACAGACTACGCCGGAACTGAAGAAATTAGTGGACGACAATTATATATATTATCACCTGAATTATTCTCCGGAAAACAAAAATGAAAAAATCTTTGCGAAGTACGGCGATCCCGGAACCAAATTCGGATATCCGGTTTTCATCGTGCTGGATCAAAATGGTAAAATGATCCACGTTCAGCAAAGCGATGTTTTAGAGGAAGGAAAAGGATACAGCCTTGAAAAAGTGAAAGAATTTTTCAATGTCTGGTCTCCAAGATCATAACCAAAAACCGGGAATTTTTTCCCGGTTTTTATTTTACATGAATTTTTTAATCCAGCTTAATTTTTTATCAGAATACGGCGGATATTTCATATTCGGTTCTCCCCATGTTGCTTTTTCCAGAATAGATTTCTGATGCGAGAACGTATCAAAACCGAATTTCCCGTGATAATTTCCGATCCCTGAATTTCCTACGCCGCCAAACGGAAGATTATCGTTTCCCAGATGCATAATAACATCATTGATGCATCCTCCTCCGAAAGACAGTTTATTTTTAAAATTGTCCTTTTCTTCAGAATTATTTGTAAAAAGATAGGCTGCCAAAGGTTTTTCATGTTCTAAAATTTCATTCAGAACAATATTATAATTGGTAAAAGAAATAACAGGCAGAATCGGTCCGAAAATCTCTTCCTGCATTACATCATCATTCCAGTTAACATCGGTAAGAACAGTGGGTTCAATATATAATTTTTCTCTGTCCCAATTTCCGCCGAAATAAATTTTATCTTTATTAATCATTTTAATCAGCCGGTCAAAATTCCTTTCGTTGATAATTCTGGTATAGTGATCGGAATAAGGCAGATAATTGAATTCTTTAATGTACTTTCTCAGCAGTTCCAGAAACTGTTCCTGAACAGATTCTTCAACTAAAAGATAATCAGGAGCAACGCAGGTTTGTCCGGCATTAAGGAATTTTCCCCAGACAATTCTTTTAGCGGCAACTTCAAAATCAGCATCTTTGGTAATAATAGCAGGCGATTTTCCACCCAGTTCAAGCGTTACAGGCGTTAAATTTTCTGCCGCAGCCTGATAAACAATTTTCCCGACTTTCGTACTTCCGGTAAAAAATATTTTATCAAATTTTTGTTTTAAAAGTACCGTTGTTTCATCAACGCCGCCTTCATAAGCATACAAATATTCTAGAGGAAAATTTGTATTGATGATTTCTGCCATGATTTTCATGGTGTTTTCAGCAATTTCGCTGGGCTTTAGAATACAGCAGTTTCCGGCTGCCAAAGCGGCAACAACAGGAGAAATGGATAGCTGATAAGGATAATTCCACGCTCCGATTACCAGTACATTTCCTAAGGGTTCGGATAAAATTCTGCTTGTCCCGATCTGGTTAACAAGATTGGTACTTACTTTTTTAGGTTTGGAAAGCGATTTTAGGTTCTTCAGATAAAAATCAATATCATTCAGAATAAAGGAAATCTCTGTAGTAAATGTATCAAATGCAGATTTTCCAAAATCTTTGTGAATAGCTTCGTACAGGAGGTTTTCGTTTTTAATAATCAGATCTTTGAGTTTTTCAAGATACATCTTTCGAAACTTGATGTTTTTCGTCTGCTGTGTTTTGAAAAAGTCTTTCTGCTTCGCTACAATTTCCTGAATTTCCATAAAACAAAATTTTCTGAATTATAGCAAATTTTTTGCCTAAATACGGTTTAAATTTTATTAACCGCAAAAATCACAAAATATCAGCAGTAATTTTCTTTAAGGTTGGTTGGTTTAATGGAAAAGCTTACGGTAGCTTTAGAAAAAACTGAGATTTTTATTGTTTTGATAATTTTCAATATTCTGATCATTGCTGCATGATTTTCTTTTTCGACTTTTGTTGGTAATCCATTACATAATATTTCTCACGGCAATTTTCACCGGATGATACAGTAAAATAATCACTGCCGTAATTAAAGCCAGCCAGAACAGTCCTGTAAAAATCTCCATATTGGACAGCAGAATTGCCTGAGAATTTATTTTTGACTTAAAAATTCCGGCAGTGACAGACAAAGAGTCATTAACCGGAAGTTTCGAAATGCTATTTCCAAAAACCTGATTCCATTGCGACGCGAAAATCGGGTTTGTGCTTACAAATTCCGAGCTTAAAGAATCGGAATGTTTTAGCGTTAAAAAAAGCATCAGATTCTGCATCAACGCATAACCGATCGCCGTTGTCCAGAATCTTGTGGCAGTTCCTACTGCGGTCGCATTGGAAACATACTGTTCCGGCATTCCTGCAATTAAAAAGAATACAAGCGGAGTAAAAAGCAAACCTTGTCCCACTCCCTGAAGAAAAAGAGGTGGACAAATCGTCTGAAGCGTTGTATCCGGATAAAAAGTATAGGTAAACCATGCACTGTCCATGGCTAAAATTAAAAATCCGGTAAAAAATACAAGCCTTGAAGATGCCCCTTTCGTGATGCACAATGCGGACAGAAAAACGCCCAAAAGACTTCCTGCAACGTTCCAGTACTGTACTTCCACAATATAATCCCACTGCCATTTCCAGACAACAGCCATCACGCTGTATACATTGTTGATAGAAGCTCTGAGAATATAAAAGATGAAGAAAAGAATAACGCCTACAATTACATTTTTTGAACTGAAAACTTCAAAATGAAAAAACGGGCGCGGCTGATTTCTCTGTTTTAGCATAAATAATCCTCCAAAAATCAGGAACAGTAAAAAACAGAATACAATAGTATCAGATTCAAACCACATCAGTCTTTTTCCGTAGATCATCGCGTAACCTCCTGCCTGAAGACATCCCCAAAGCAAAAACCAGCTTATAATATCAAGCTGATACAAAGGTTTTTTCGGGAAAAATCTGTTTTTATTGAAAATAGCAAAAGCCATCACCAATACAAAAACGTGAAAATAAACCATCATGAGAATCATGTGGCGGAAATCGTAGTTTTCAATGCTTGATTTCAGCAGGGAAGTGGTCAATGTTCCACCCGTAAGAATAATGGTGTACATAAAAAGGTAGGCAATTTCTTTGGCGTGTTTTGTCTTTAACTCAGCCACAATAAGCGGGAGAAAAATGGCTCCTTCCAGAACTCCGAAAATTCCTTCCAGAAAACGGATGACAAGAATAATATGATAATCATGCGTAACAGAAAGTCCGTAAAGAATGAGAACGGAAGCGGAAGACATCAGCAAAGTATAATATTTTACGCTGAAATATGCCATAAAACGCTGTATCACCAAAAGCGTGACCACAAATGTTCCGTACATCAGGATCATGAGATACTGAATATCATCCGAATCTGCATCCATAAAAGAAGCGGTAAAAGCACTGTTGGAATGCAGAAGCGACAGCAGCATCAGATGCGGAAAAAGCGCGAGAATAAGGAGCGGAAGCTTCAGCCACTGCGGAACCCATCGATGATAAACTGAATTGTGATGCATGATTAATTAAATAAAGGAAATAAAATTGCGAAAAGACAGAAAATTGTAAAAAAAGATAAGATGGCAAAATTGTATTCTGCCTTTTCGCTAAAAAATAATTGATTGGTTAATTAAAAATCCGAGAAAAATGAAAACACTAAAAAAACTCAAACCCTCTCACTCTCAAACTCTCAAACCCTGAAACGCTCAAACTCTAAATCTTCTTCGCACTCACCAGAACATTCATTCCGGAAAGCAATTTTTCATTGTTTTGATTTTTATTGAGAATGATTTTTACAGGAAATCGCTGCTCTATTTTTACAAAATTTCCTGTTGCATTGTCGGGTTTTACCAAAGAAAACTGAGAACCAGAAGCGGGAGAAACCGACACGATTTTTCCTTTAAATTCCACATCAGGATAGGCATCTGCGGTGATAATGACTTCTTTTTTCTGATCGATTTGTCCCAACTGCGTTTCTTTATAATTGGCAATGATCCATTTTTCTTTGCTCACGATCTGAACCAAAGCCTGACCTTCTTTGATGAGCTGTCCTTCCTGAATGGTTTTCTTTCCTACCCAACCGTCGTAAGGCGCAGTAACAAAAGTATAGGAAAGAAAAAGTTTGGCATTGTTAAGATTGGCAGAACTTTGCTGTACCTGGCTTTTTACCGGAGCGATTTTCGTTTTTTGCTCACTAACGCCTGCTTTCACGGCATTTTTTTGCTGTTCTAAAGCCAAAAGACTCGCTTTTGCCTGTTCGTACAAAGCTTTTGCATTTTCAAACTGCTGATCGGTTGCTGCATCTTCATCCACTAAATTTTTATACCGCTTAAAATCCTGTTCGGTTTTCCAGATGTCGATTTTGGCGGAAGCAATTTTTGCATCAATAATTTTAGTGTCACTTTCTTTCGTATTCACTCCGCTTTCGATGGTGTTGATATTATCTGAACTGGCATGGAGACCGGCTTCCGCTATTTTTACCTGATTCATAAATTCGCGGTTGTCGATGATAACTAAAGTATCACCTTTATGCACAAACTGGTTTTCATTGAATTTTATTGTTTTTATAAACCCCGAAACTTTGCTGGAAACCGGCGTAATGTACTGTTCGATCTGTGCATCGTTGGTCGTTACATTTTTTCTCGAAAAAAGATAGAAGCTTAACATTCCTGTTATTCCGCTGATGATAAGAATCCACGCCAAAACGCTGATGATTTTATTGATTCTTTTTTCCTTTTGCGTTAATTGTTTCTTCGCCATAGTTTTATAAATTTCCAATCGTGTACTGGAGTTGGTAATATTTTAGTTGTCGGTTAATTTTTACAGAAATAAGGTTGGATTGCGCTTCCAGATAGGCATTGTCGGCATCAATGAGTTCGGTGATTAAACTTAACTTATTCGCATATTTGGTCTTTACGATCCTGTAATTTTCTTTTGCCTGATTGATGGCTTCTTCTGCGATTTTTACCTTTTCTTCCGTTTCTTCAAATTTTTTGAAAGCTTCATACACTTCATGCCGGATATTTTCTTCGTTTTCTTCGATCTGCAATTGGGCAAGAGTTATATTTTCTTTTGCTTCCTGCATTTTGTATTTGTTTTTATACAGATTTTCGATGGGGTAGGTAAGATTGATACCGATCATTCCCAAACGGTACGCATAAGGTTCGGGCGGAAAAAACATCATATTGGGATATTTTAAAAAGTATTCTCCGCCTGCGGTAATTTTCGGTAAATAATTCGCTTTGGTAATTTTCTGATCTAATTCTTTCAGAGTGAGATTTTTATTGGCAATTTCTACCGATTCGTTTTTATGTAAAGCGGTTTCCGTTAATTCATTGATATAAGGGATTTCTGCATTCTCAGAAATTAAGTCTTCTGTTTCCACATGTATTTCCTGATTTTTCGGAAGCGAAAGCATCGTTTTCAGCTTGTGTTCTGCAATCTGAATATCATTATCCAGTTCTGTCCGGCTCATTTTATGGTTAGAGAGCTGTAAAGAGGTTCTCAGAACTTCGTTTACCGTAACCACGCCATTTGCTTTCAGAGCTTTCACTTGTTTGATGTTCACGGAATCTTCTTTTATTTTATCATTAATTAAACGCTGCTGTTCTTTTAAATGATGAATCTGGAGAAAAGCGGTGATAATTTCCATTTTTAGCTGTCTTTCATTCAGATGGGTTTTAAGAGATGAAATTTCGGTATCAATGGAGGCTTTTTTTTCAGTATTTCTAATTTTTCCGCCAATATAAACAGGAATGGAAGCCGAGAGCGTAAAATCGTACATTCCGTTGATGATGTTGTACTTTTTGGCTTTTGCAAACACGCCATCTTC
>NZ_JBBCQL010000163.1:0-10533 GCF_037149975.1 Chryseobacterium sp. VD8
GGAGGGACATTGGTAAATGCATCCGGTGATCTTACGGTAGGTTGTACTCTTAAAAATAATTCATTAGTAAATAACGGAACATTAACAATTTCAGGTGGTATATTAAATGTAAATGGTAATGTAAATAATGTAAATGGATCAACATTTAATCAATCAGGTGGAGATATTATTGTAGATGGTAACGATGCAGGTATAGTGGCTAATTCTGTTGCTTCTGGTACTAATATCTTTGGTTTTGGTACTTCAGGAACAGGAGCTACATTAAATTTAACAGGCGGTAGAATTGTTATTGTAGATCCGCATGTGGCAACTTCAGCAGCAGGAGGTACTTCAAATGGACACGCTTTCGCGTATTGGGGTAATGGTTACCGTGCAGGAGTAAATCATACAATTCAATTAGGAGACGGAGTCTCTACTGATGCAGGTGGAAACACGAGTGGTCTTCAGTATAATACTTGGCCGGGCACTGGATATTTTATTGCGGGTAATTTAGTTATTAATTTACCTACAGGTACAAATAGATTTGTTGTACCTCCATATACCGTAGGTGTTGAAAAAGATTTAACCATTACTTCTGGTGAACTAAGATTATCTGGTTCAAAAATTAATGGAAATATTGTAAATAATGGTACGCTTACTTCTACTGGTACTTTAGAATTGGCACAATGGGGAGCAGATTTAACATCTTCTACTTCTAGCTTGGCATCTACCAATGCTCAAACTATATCTGGTACAGGTGTATTCAGAAATTTAGCAGCATCTCCTACAGCTAACTTAACTAGTTTATCTGTAAATAATGCAAGTACAGGTGGTGTTACATTAAATGCACCGTTATCAGTAAGTGGAACTTTAACACTTACAGCAGGAAAAGTAAATACAACTTCTGCTAACTTATTAACATTAGGTACAGCAACAGCTGCAGGTACATTGTCAGGAGGCAGCACTACATCTTATGTAGTGGGACCATTTGCCAGAACGATTGCTTCCGGTAATGCGAATACAAGCTATATAGTATATCCTGTAGGTAAAACAGCGTATGCTCCAATTGCATTGGCACCTGCAACTACGGCGGTAACCAATATGAAAGCTGAAGCTTTTGATTCCAACTCCGGAACGGCTGGCGCAGGTACTCAAAATTTATCTGCTACAAGAAGATGGGAAGCTCCACTGGTATCTGGTGCTTTCTCAACCATCAATGTAAGATTAGGGGATGCAGCAATTGCAAGTAGTAATTTCCCGGTAATCGCGACAACGGCAAATGGAGTATATGACAGCTCATTTGGTACTACCGGTACTTATGCGGCAGGCAGTCCAAATACAACACAATCTACTACTGCATTGGCAAGCGCCGGTTACACAGGTTTTCTTTCTTATGCGGAAATGGCTCCTACACTGGGCACAGGCGAAATATTGTATAAAGACAAAGGAATTAAAGTTTATCCTAATCCATTTGTGGATGTACTAAACATTTCTGATGTATCTAATGTAAAATCTATCTTTATCGTAGATGCTGCCGGAAGGTTAGTGAAAACTATCGCAACTCCAGCTTCTCAACTCCAGTTGGGAGAGCTTAAAGAAGGATTGTATTTAGTTACTCTTGAAATGAAGGATGGCTCTAAACAGACATTCAAAACAATTAAGAGATAATCTTAAATAATTATACTAATAAAAAGGTAGAGGCTGTCCTATTGACAGCCTCTATTTTTTTGATAAATGTTCATGAAAATTCTTTACTATGAAAACGTTATAGCTGCCAATATGTTGAAGTTATCTAAAATTTTTCATAAAATATACCTGAACAGAAAAACGCTTTCAATTTTTTTATAAATTAGCCCTTTAAAATTTTAAAATAACACAATGATTACAACCGCCAATCTGGAAAAATACCGTAACGGAGATTTTCTGCAATTCGTGAACAATGTATTGGAACTTTTACCTCAAGCCGCTGCCGACCAATTAAATATAGGCAGCCAAAGAACAATTTTGCAAACAGCGGCATAAAGTTTTAATAATGCTTATCTGCCCTATACGGGAAGCGATATTACGCCTGAAATTCAGGCTTTGGATGCGCAGAGAGACAACGCTGTTATCGGAATCAAAATGATGCTGGAAGCATGGCAGTACCATTTCGATCCGGTGATCAAAAACAATGCCTTTGCACTTTTAGATATCCTTAACCGTTTTGGAGACCGTATCTACAAGCTTCGGTATCAGCTGGAAACCGCCACGATTAACAGCATCGTAGCAGAATGGGAAGAAAAGCACAGCGATAAAATCTCCCAGCTTCAACTTATAGACTGGGTAAACGAACTGAAAACTTCCAACCAGAATTTTAACAACAAGTACATTGCCCGTACCGTACAACTTTCGGAAGTAGAAACAGGTGTGTTAGCCTCCGCCAGAACAGCATCTACGGAAGCTTACCGGACACTGAAGCAGCATATAGAGGCTCATGCCCTGCTTACCCCGAATGCAGAATACGATCAGTTAATGGCAAAGCTCAGCAGTCTGGTAAACCAATATAATCTTGCTGTTACCAAATACAGCAGTACGGAAGAAAGCGGGGGAGAAGATCAGAAACCTGAATCTCCGCAAACCCCTTCCTAGAGCCACCGCCGAAGGGAGGGAGCTGTCGGGAACAGCCGAAACCGCCCCGCCTGAAGGAGCAGACTTTCGGAACCCGCCGGGTGTATTCCGCCAAATGGACAACATTTTCGGGGAGTTCCGAAATCGTTTCGCCCAAAGGAATGTGTTTTCGGGAGCATCCGAAGATAAAACGCCTGAGGGAGCATGTTTTAAAATAGTCTGATATGGAAAGACAGAAAAAGTTCATCTAAAAGACAGAAAATTATTTTTTTGAGTTTAGAAGATTTAGTACTTTTCTACAATATTTTAATAGAAGACGACCATAAAAAAATGAATATAACAAGTCTGTTTAAGCTCATTTTAAATTTAACCACAAAAGAAACACAAAAGAATTTATTGGACTTATTTAAAGTAAAAGAGTTTGCTCCTTTAGGAGCAGAATCTGTGTAGAAATAAGAATAGATTCGTCAGTCAATCCATAGGATTGATATCTATAAATACGATAAATTTTCTAAGATAGCGTTCCTACGGAACGCAGAACGCCTTGCGAATATGGTGTCTACACAGATAAAACTCCACAGAGTTTTCTACCATTTTACTTTAAACTTTTATTTCAAAAGTCAGCAAAGAGAAAAAATCTTTGATTTTTTAACTTATGTGCTCTTTTTTTTCATTTAAGTATTAAACTTGAATAACTAAAGTGTTACAATCTTTTATGGTAAAAAAATTTAGACAAGTTTAAAATAAAAGACAAAAAAAAATGACTTCGTTCACCATTAAGCCTCCCTGTTCATGTAACTGAAATATCAAAGTATGGCAGCATTATGCTGCCTGATACATTACAAACAGTTTCTGTAAATGTGAAATTTTGAAGCACTGGGTGATTTTTATCAGAGTGTTAAGGTTTGTGGTAGTTTTTATCCGTATATCAAAAAGATATTTATTGAGAGGTATCGAAAAGTAAATAATTTATGGTTTATCAAAAGATTTTGATAAATAGAACTAACTAAATATAGGCTGTCTCTTTGAGGCAGTCTATATTTTTTCAAAGG
Source organism: Chryseobacterium sp. VD8 (assembly GCF_037149975.1). Classification (NCBI taxonomy): domain Bacteria; kingdom Pseudomonadati; phylum Bacteroidota; class Flavobacteriia; order Flavobacteriales; family Weeksellaceae; genus Chryseobacterium; species Chryseobacterium sp. VD8. Next base: position 3,639 of record NZ_JBBCQL010000163.1, read on the forward strand.
TTTTTTATGCAAAGTTGTTATTGATTGTAAGTCAAATATTTGTGAGTGTTATTTAACTTCCTAATAGACAGTGTTTTATAAGTTTGTTTGAATTGTGATTTATTTAATTGTACAAACGATTGTTTGGTGAATAGATTTAAAATGGTATTTTTTGTTATTAAATATTAACTATTTATGAGCTTTTGGTTAATTAAATTAAATTTTATTTATATTTTTACAGTACCTAATTTTATTTTACTTAAACATGAAAAAACTTTTACTAATGTGCTTGATGTTTCTTTATGCATGCATCACAGCGCAGATTACAGTCTCAGAGAGTTTTGAAGGGACAACACTGCCCACAGGGTGGGCAAGTACTGATGCAGCTGGAACAGCTTATACATCGAATAGTTATAATACTAATGCTGGCACAGCTTGTGCAGGTACTAAAGCTATTAATAAGAATCTATATTCTTTTACATCTTCTTGGTATCTTATCTATTCTTCAACTGCTTCTAATGCTACAGCATTAACGTATTCTTTTAAGTATTTGGCAAAAGGCTATAGTACTACAGGATCAGTGAGTGGAAATATTGCTGCAGAATATTCTGTCGACGGTGGTACGACCTGGACAAGTCTGTTAGCAACAACCACCTTATCCAGTCCTAATGCTACTCCTATTCCTTGTACAACGGTTTCTGGAACTATACCTGCTGGAACTATACCTACTGGAGCAAATTTTAAGTTCAGAATTAAAATGAATTATACATCTCCGGGGGATTATTATATGGGAATCGATGATGTACAACTAAATCAGGTAGCAACAAATCCACCATCATGTACCACTATTTCTACACCAGCAAATGCAGCGACGGGAGTAGCTGTATTACCAACTATTACATGGGCAACTGCTTCCGGGGCTTCATCATATGATATAGCTATTGGTACGAGTGCTGGTGGAACAAATATACTTCCCCTTACGAATGTTACAGGAACATCATATACATTAACTAACGCCCTAATGTATAATACCGTTTATTATGTAACTGTATATCCAAAAAATTCTTTTGGCTCGGCAACAGGATGTACATCAAATAGTTTTACAACATCAGCGGTACCTTGTCCGACGGTTACTTCGCCTTCTGCCGGGGCAACTGGGGTTGGTTTAACACCAACTATTACTTGGACGGCTGTAACAGGAGCGTCAGGGTATAAACTTTCAGTTGGAACTACTGCGGGTGGTACAGATGTATTGAATGCTCAAGATTTAGGAAACGTAACATCTTATACTTTTTCTTCACCTTTAAATTTACAGACTCAGTATTATTATACATTAAATGCCTACCAAGGAGCAAACTTGTCTGTAAGTTGTACTGAAAGAAACTTTACGACACAGTGTAATGCTATTTCCAGTCTTCCTTGGACTGAGAATTTTGATGCTATGACTACTTTGGGGGCAGCGGTTGTACCATCTTGTTGGGCTAATGTTACAGGTTCATATGCATGGACTTCTATGAGTTCAACCACCACAACTTATAATACGCCGAGGTCTACGCCTAACTATATGACCATAGCATATAGTAATACGACAGCGAGCCAGCTTTGGACACCGGCCTTTCAATTAACTGCCGGTACATCGTATGATTTATCTTTTTATTATAATACAGGGGGTACAGGCTCTTCTTATGTAGGATATACAGGAAATGTTTTAGTAAATAATTCTATTTCTACTACCGGAGCTACAGATTTAGGAACATTTATTACAGCAACTCAGGGTACAACAGCCGGAGCAGCCGGATATGTAAAAGTTACTAAGACATTTGTACCTGCTACTTCAGGAGTTTATATGTTTGCTGTAAACGTATCTTCTACGAGTGCGCCATGGTATTTAGGAGTGGACGATTTTAGGTTAGAAACTACACCATCTTGTGCAGCTCCAACCACTTTAACTTCAGGCTCAATTACAGTTTCCGGAGCAACGGTTTCCTGGCCGGCTCCTACACCAGCTCCTGCAAATGGATATAATATTTATTACAGTACAACCAACACAGCTCCAACTGCTACTACAACACCAAGTGCTACTGTTGCAGCGGGGGTTACAACTTACAATATATCCGGACTTACCTCTAATACAACTTATTATGTATGGGTGCGTTCTAATTGTGGTTCCGGATCTACAAGTTCTTGGGCAGGTCCTCTGAGCTTTACGACTGCATGTACATCTACCAATGTTCCTTACACACAAGATTTTGAAAGTGTGACGACACCTGCGTTGCCTTCATGTACTTCTATAGAAAATGCTGGTACGGGTAACAATTGGACTACAAGTTCACCTGCTGCTTATGGCTTTACTACTAAAGCACTTACTTATCTGTATAATTCTCTTAATGCTGCTAATGCCTGGTTCTATACTCAGGGAATCAATTTAACGGCTGGTGTTTCTTATAGAATTAAATACACCTATGGAAATAACAGTACAACGTATGTTGAAAAATTAAAGGTAGCATATGGCACCTCTGCCAGCAGTGCAAGTATGACGAATGCTTTGGCAGATCATTCAAACATTAACACTGCAACAGCGGCAACTAACTTTGTAGACTTTACTCCTGCTGCATCCGGTGTTTATTATTTTGGATTTAATGCATACTCTGCTGCTGACCAATATAACCTGTATGTAGATGATATTAGTATTGTTGTTACTCCAACATGTTCAGAGCCTTCTGCGGTTACAGTTCCTGCTGCAACTTTAGCATATAATTCTGCTGTTGTAAACTGGACTGCACCTGCTACAGCACCTGCAAACGGTTATGATGTTTATTACAGTACAACGAATACAGCTCCGACTGCTACTACAACACCAACACTTTCTGGCTTAACTGCTGCTACAACTACTTTATCTAATTTAACCCCTTCCACAACTTATTATTTATGGGTTAGATCTAATTGTAGTGCTTCAGATCAGTCTATCTGGGTTCCTGTAACATTTACGACAAAATCTTTCTGTCCTACTGTTACTGCACCTTCAGCTGCTGCAACAAATGTTTCTGTAACCCCTACATTTACCTGGACTGCTGTAACCGGAGTTTCTGGTTATAAACTTTCTATCGGTACTTCAGCCGGTGCTACTAATATTATGAATGCTCAGGATTTAGGAAATGTAACAACTTATACACTTCCAACTGCGCTAAGTTATAATACGACTTATTATTATACCTTAAATGCTTATGATGCTACATCTACATCTCCGGGATGTACAGAAAGAAGCTTTACAACTGCACCTCCGCCTCCTGCAAATGATGACTGTTCCGGAGCAATTGCTTTAACGCCTGGTGGTACTTTTGCGCAAAATGCAGTGGTTTCTACTAATGCTGGTGCTACAGCAACCTCTGATGCAACGGCTACACATTCTTGCCAGACTACAGGTTACAGAGATGTATGGTATTCTGTAGTAGTTCCTGCAAGTGGAAATATTACAATAGAGACTCAGTCTGTTTCTGGTTCTAATGTTACGGATACTGTTTTAGGAGTGTACAGTGGAAGCTGTGGAGCACTTACGCAAATTGGTTGTGATGATGACAGCTCCGCAGACGGTAACTTCTCTTTAGTATCTCTTACAGGATTAACTCCGGGATCTACATTGATGATTGGTGTTTGGAATTATTCTTCATCAACAACTGGTCAATTCAAGGTATCTGCTTATGATGCATCACTTGTATTAGCAACTAATGAAGTAAAAGATGCTAAAAACAACATCAAAGTATATCCAAACCCATTCTCTGAGGTATTGAATATTTCTGACGTAGCTAATGTTAAAAATGTACTGGTTACAGATATTGCAGGAAGATTAGTGAAAACTATTGCTAATCCTACTTCAGAACTTCACTTAGGAGAATTGAAACAAGGAATGTATTTAGTTACTTTAGAGATGAAAGACGGATCTAAACAAACGATAAAAACAATTAAAAAATAGTTTTTAATTCATACCATAAATTATAATAGCGGCTAATATTAGCCGCTATTTTTTTTGTTAATTAAATTTGAAAATTGTTATAGAAATTAGATAATAATTGTTAAATTAGTACTTAATCAACAAAATATAAATAGTTTATGAAAAAAATTCTACTTTCATGCTTATTGTTCTTAAGCATGTGTTTTTCCGCCCAGATTACTCTGGGATCAGGAAGTACTAATGTCGGCGTTGCTCCAATCAGTACATATTATGGATATTCTTACGTACAGCAGATTTTCACAAAACAGGAAATTAACGCAAACGCAGCCGGAAACATTACAGGACTGAAGTTCTATATAGATCCGACAATGTCCATTTCAAACTCTTCGCAATGGGTGGTTTATCTGGGGCTTACCAACAAAACATCCTTCAGTACAGATTCAGACTGGATTCCTTCATCACAATTAACGCAGGTTTTTTCAGGGACAGTTACCAATAATAACGGGGTTATTGAAATTGTTTTTCCTACCCCTTTTTCCTACAATAATACCTCCAATCTCGTTATTGCTGCTGAAGAAAATTCTTCAGGCTATGATAACAATAATTATGATGAGGCAATGCACGTTTATAACGGGGCACAAAATTCTACCATTTATTATAAAAACGATTATACAGATCCGGATCCGGCTTCACCACCTGCGACGGGAAATCTGGTAAATTATAAATCTGTTGTTACCTTTCAGGGGCTGGCTCCGAATCCTATTCCGGCTTGCCCGGTAGTTACCTATCCGGGAAGTAATGCTTCTTTTGTTCCTTTAACTCCTACGATTACATGGAACAATACGGCAGGAGCAACAAGCTATAAAGTTTCTATAGGTACTTCTTCAGGAGGAACAAATGTAGCGAATCAGGTTTCTGTAACAACCAATAGTTATACACCTTCTGTTGCATTGGCTCCTAATACCACCCATTATGTTAAAATTATAGCTGTAGGCTCAGGAGGAGAATCTGCCGGATGTACAGAAGTATCATTTACAACCGCACCTCCGCAGCCTGCTAATGACGAATGTGCAACAGCGGTTACTTTAACGGTGAATCCGGATTTAAACTGTGGAACTGTAACGGCTGGTTATACTCTGGGTGCTACAGATTCAGGAACAGCCCCAAGTCCATGCTACGGAGATGCAGATGATGATGTCTGGTTTAAATTTGTAGCAACTGCGTCAACTCATAAAATATCCCTTCTTAATATCACCTCTGTAGGCAGTACAACAGGAGATACCGATACTTATTTTCAGGTATTCAGTGGAGGCTGTGGAGCGCTTTCCAGTATATTCTGTTCAGATCCGCCTTCCGGAGTTGTAACAGGTCTTACCGCAGGAGAAACATATTGGGTGAGAGTTTATAGTTATTACGGAGCAGGAAGTAATCAGAGTTTTAATATCTGTGTAGGAACTTTCCCTCCGCCTCCGGTAAATGATGCCTGCTCAGGTGCATTATCTGCCAATGCTTTCCCTTATACTTATATACAAAATGACGGAGCGGGAGCTACGAATAATTCAGGAATTGTAAGCGTATGTTCTAATGAAATGAATGACGGAACCTGGTTTACTTTTACAGGAGACGGAAGTACATTTAATATCAGTGTAACAATGCCTGCGGGAAGCGATTTTGATCCTCAGATCGGAGTTTATAGCGGAAACTGCTCTGCATTAACCTGTGAAAATACAGTAGATGACGGAGGACAGGGCGGTGCTGAAACAATTTCTATTCCTACTCTTTCAGGAAATACCTATTATGTAAATGTTGGTCATTACAGTGGCTGGTCAGATGAACCGGAAGGAGCATTTTCCATTAATATTACAAAAAACACTTTAGGAACTTCTGAAATTGCGGCCAATAAAAATACCGTTAAAGTATTCCCTAATCCTTTCAGTGATGTGGTTACAATTTCTGATATCGCTAAAGTAAAATCGGTTTCCGTGACTGATATTTCAGGAAGACTGATAAAAGTGATTGAAAATCCTGATTCAGAAATTCATTTGGGTGAACTGAAGCAGGGAGTGTATCTGCTGATGCTGGATATGAAAGACGGTTCTAAACAGGTTGTAAAAACAATTAAAAAATAAATAAACTTTAACCATAATAAAAGGCGGTCTATTGAAGATCGCCTTTATTATTTAATGAAGATATTTTATTTATTGGGAACGGGCTGAATTTCTCCTGTCGTCATACTTTCGAAAACAGTAGGGAAGAACATAACGAGTATGAAGTAAATTACGATCATAAGGGCGATCATCGAGAAAAGGATAATTACTAAGCTGTTCGGTTTATTTTTCTTTTTAGGTTCCATGATTGTTGTGGTGTTTCGTTAATAAATTGAGTATTAATTTTTACTAAGCTAATTTCTTGCCACACTGTTTACAATACCTTGCATCATCATCAATATCTTCATTTCCGCATCGGTCGCATACTTTTTCCAGATTTTGTCTTTTGTTTCTCATCTCAGCCGTTACAATTCCTGTAGGAACAGCGATGATAGAATAACCGGCAAGCATTAAAACCACGGCGAAAAATTTTCCCATCGGAGTAATCGGGGAAACATCTCCATAACCAACCGTTGTAACGGTAACAACCGCCCAGTAAATTGCCTGCGGAATCGTTTCAAAACCTTCTCTTCCGCCTTCCACCATAAACATCAGTGAGCCAACAATCACGGAGAAAATAATTAAAAATAAAAGGAAAATATAAATTTTTCGTGAGCTGTTCTTTAATGCCCTCACAATTACGGAGCCGTCATTCATAAAATCCAGTAAGTTGAATACTCGGAAAACTCTTAGCATTCTCAGCATTCTGAAAATGAGGAAATATTTGGTAACCGGAAAAATAAAGCTCAGATAAAACGGAATCAATGAAAGAAAATCGATTATCCCGAAAAAGCTGAAAATATAGTTCCGTTTGTTTTTC
>NZ_JBBCQL010000164.1:0-10470 GCF_037149975.1 Chryseobacterium sp. VD8
GCCGCGACCGCCGAAACCAAATTATTATCCTTTCAAAGCAGCGATTTCAACTCTCAGTTTAGCTGCTTTAATAAAATCAAGATTTTTCGCTGCAGATTCCATTTCCTTCTGCTTTTGCGCAATTACCTTTTCCATATCTTCAGAAGTATAGCTTGCTTTTGCTTCGGCAACTTTCTGAAGAATTTCTTTTTGTGTATATTTTTCATCAGGAAAATCCTTGCTTCTTCCGACAAGACTTTCAGAAATCTTCTTATTTAAAGCTACCGGAACTTTTCCATGCTCTTCATTATACTGCATTTGTTTTGCACGACGGTATTCTGTTTCATCTAGCGTTGCCTGCATCGATTTGGTGATCTTATCGGCGTACATAATCGCTCTTCCGTTAAGATTTCTCGCGGCACGACCAACGGTTTGGATCATCGATCTTCGGCTTCTCAACATCCCTTCTTTATCAGCATCGAGGATGGCTACTAAAGACACTTCCGGCAAATCCAGACCTTCTCGCAATAAATTTACCCCGATTAAAACATCGAAAAGTCCCACACGCAGATCCTGCATAATCTGGATACGTTCCAAAGTTTCCACATCCGAATGAATATACCGTGTTCTGATCCCGAATTTGGTAAAATATTTTGTTAATTCTTCTGCCATTTTTTTAGTAAGGGTCGTTACAAGAACCCTTTCATCAAGATCCGCTCTTTTCTGGATTTCCTCCATTAAATCATCAATCTGATTCTGAGTAGGACGGATTTCAATAATGGGGTCTAAAAGTCCGGTCGGACGAATAATCTGCTCAATATAGGCACCGCCTGTTTTTTCCAGTTCATAATCTGCAGGAGTTGCGGAAACATAGATTACCTGATTCTGAATGGCTTCAAATTCTTCAAATTTCAAAGGACGGTTATCCATTGCAGCAGGAAGCCTGAATCCGTACTCCACCAAAGCTTCTTTGCGGCTGCGGTCGCCTCCGTACATCGCGTGAACCTGCGGAACAGTAACGTGGCTCTCGTCAATCACCATCAAATAATCTTTTGGAAAATAATCCAATAAACAGAAAGGTCTTGTTCCCGGTAACCTTCCGTCGAGATATCGCGAATAGTTTTCAATTCCAGAACAGTAGCCGAGTTCTTTTATCATTTCCAGATCAAGTTCGGTTCTTTCCTGTAATCTTTTGGCTTCCAGAGGTTTTTCAATCGAATTGAAAAAATCAACCTGCTTTACAAGATCATCCTGAATATCACGGATTGCGCCGTTCAAAGTCTCTTTCGATGTTACAAAAAGATTGGCAGGATAGATCTGAATCTGATCAAAAACGCCTGTTACATTTCCCGAAACCGGATCCAAGCTCTGGATTTTCTCAATTTCATCCCCGAAAAACTGAATTCTGATCGCATTGTCTGCATAAGCAGGGAAAACATCAATCACATCTCCCTTTACACGGAATGTACCTCTTTGGAATTCATTTAATGTTCTTGAATATAGTGCATTAACTAAAGAATGGAGAAGTGCAGTTCTTGTCACTTTTTCACCGATCGCAATGGAAATTAATGATTTGTGAAATTCTGTCGGGTTTCCGATACCATAAATGCATGATACGGAAGCAACAATGAGGACGTCACGTCTTCCTGAAAGTAAACTCGCGGTTGCGGAAAGTCTTAATTTTTCAACTTCTTCGTTGATACTCAGATCTTTTTCGATGTAAGTTCCGGTTGTGGCGATGTAAGCTTCCGGCTGATAATAATCGTAGTAACTTACGAAATATTCAACAGCATTTTCAGGAAAGAATTCTTTAAACTCCATGAAGAGCTGTGCTGCCAAAGTTTTATTGTGGGCTAAAACCAAGGTTGGTTTCTGTACATTTTGCACCACATTGGCAACGGTAAATGTTTTTCCGGATCCGGTAACTCCCAGAAGCGTCTGGTATTTTTCCCCGATTTCGATTCCTTCGGTGAGCTTTTCTATCGCTTGTGGCTGATCTCCGGTAGGTTTATATTCTGATTGAAGTTTGAAATTCATAAAAATTGTGATGTTATCCTAACAAAAATACGAAAGATATATTTGACATTGGTAAGTATTTTATACCACAGATTCATTAAAATAAGATGCGTGATTATATTCAAAACAAAACAGCACTCAATCTGAATGCTGTTTTATTTTTGAAAAGTCAATATTAATTTTGGAAAGACATCATTAGCGGAATTCTCATGCTGTAACGAACAGGCTTTCCATCTTTTTCTGCGGGTTTCCAGAGGATGTTTTCATTGGCTTTTCTGAAAGAATTTACTGCTTCTGCATTAAATGATTCATTGTTTCCTGATGCTTTCACATCCGCAATATTTCCGTCTTCCAGAACAGTATAGTTAATCTCAGTTCTGTACGTTTCTTTGCCTAGATTCATTTTAGACGCGTCAAATGCTTTCGACATTTTATTCCTCATTTCATTAATTCCACCCGGATATTGCGGAAGTAAAGTTGCCTCATCTTTTGTTGCCATGTTTTTACCCTCTTTCGGTCGGATGGTATCCTGAATAACTCCTTCATCAATAGTGTTTTTACTTAATTGCTCAGTAATTCCACTTTCTGGGTTTAAAGATTCGTTTTTAATAACATCAGTAATGGGTTCATTACTTTCAGCAATCTGTTTTTTCACAGGTTCTGATATTGTTTCCTGAGTTTTTTCGATCATCTTCTCCATAGGAGTGGCGTAGGTTTTCTGCACGAATAGTCCGAAAGCAATCAGCAAAATCGGAATGCTGATTACTTTTTTTAAGTCTGCCAGCTTAGATTTTTTGGTGTTCATCATAATAAATCGTTTTTTGGTGTTTTTGAAATTGAATGTATGCGTAAGGTTATAGTTTTGGCTTGAAATAATTTCTTCCAGAATTAAATTCTGATAGTCTTTTATGGCAAAATTGTTTTTTAAAACAGATTCATCTGCCAGAAATTCATGATTGGTAATTATTGCTTTTTTATAAAAATAAACGGATGGATTGAACCACGTAAATGCTTTTATAATTTCAACAATAATAATATCAATGCTGTGCCTCTGTTCCAGATGGCTCTTTTCATGAAGAAATATTCTGGAATCTATTTTATTGTCAATCACATAGTTTTTACCTAAATAAATCGTATTCCAGAAGCTGAAAGGCGAAACCGGATTTTCGGTGATGAGAATGTTCTGATTCTGATACAGCATTTTTTCACCCTTCAGATTTTTAATTTTTAAGTATGAAATAATAGTTCTTATCAGGAAAATCAATGTTACGATTCCGTACAATATCCAGATCAGATTCATCCAGTTAAAACTTTCCTGTTTCGGCGTAATGTCCATAACCTGTTGTGTTGCTTCAATAGTAGTCTGCAAACGATTCGATGGTTTGGAAGTTTCTGATTGAATGGAAATAAATGGAACGGTATAAGAAAATACAAGGGAAAACAAAAGGTAAAACCTGTTGAAACCGTACATTTTCTCCTTCTGCAAAAACAGATAATATCCCGCCAAAAGCAGGGAAGAACACAAAATTATTTTTAAAAAAATCATCATTTTTCGTCGATTTGCTGGTCGATAATTTCACGGAGTTCTTTCAGTTGTTTTTGAGAAAGCTTTGCATTGGACGTAAAAAACGATGCAAACTGCGTTACGGAACTGTTGAAAAAACGGTCAATCATGGAAGTCATTTCTTCTTTGAAATAAGCTCCTTTCGCGATCTTTGGATAATATTCACGGGAATTTCCATACAATTTGTAGCCAACAAAATCCTTATTTTGCATTCTTTTCAGAAGCGTAGCAATAGTTGTAGTGGCAGGTTTGGGTTCAGGGTAGGATTCTAAAATGTCCTTCATGAAAACTTTTTCTTTTTCCCAAAGAATTTCCATGAGATCTTTCTCAGAATCGGTCAGTTTTATTTCTTTCATATTCTACGAGTTGTTATTTGTTTCTACAAATGTAGAATAAAAATTTAAACTGCCAAATTTTATGGCACTATTTTTCCATTTGAAATTCAATAATAATCCTAATTCAATGAAAATCAATAAACTTTATATTTCAGCAATCAGTGTTTTTCTCATATTTTCATCATGTAAAGAAAATAAACTTAATGCCCAAAAGCTCGGGAAAGACAGAAGCGCAGAAACAAAAGAGCCTAATTCTCCGGAATATAAACCTGCTTTTGCCGGACAGACCAGAATAAAAGCTGTAAAAACCTCAACGCCTTATAACATTGAAATTTTAAATAAAGATCTGGGGAAAGCTTGGGGAATTATCAATTTACCGGACGGAAGATTTTTAATTACAGATAAAAGAGGATACATGAATGTGGTTTCTGCCGACGGAAAAGAAATTTCAAAAATCGAAGGCTTCCCTAAAGTAGATTCGAAAGGGCAGGGCGGAATGCTTGACGTGGCTTTAGATCCTGATTTTAAAACAAACAATATCATTTATTTCAGTTTTTCAGAACCTTATGAAAATGGAAATCATACCGCTGTTGCAAAAGGAAAGCTTTCTCAGGATTTAAAAACAATTTCTGAAGTAAAAGTTATTTTCAGAGCAACTCCGACGTATGATGGAGATAAGCACTATGGAAGCCGATTGGCATTTGATAAAGACGGAAATTTATTTGTAAGCACAGGAGAAAGATCGGATAAGCAAACGAGAGTTTATGCGCAGAGAACGAATAATTATTTAGGTAAAATATTAAAAATAACAAAGGAAGGGAAGCCGGCTTCCGGAAATCCTTTCATTGGAAAAACAGGGTTTAAACCTGAAATTTATGCCTACGGAATAAGAAATCCGCAAGGTCTGGCAATTGATCCGGGCGGAAATCTCTGGGATGTAGAAATGGGACCGAGAGGCGGAGATGAAATTAATTTAATAAAACCCGGTAAAAATTACGGTTGGGGAGATGTAACCTACGGAATCGAATATTCCGGAGATAAAATTAACAATGGGACAACTCAAAAAGCAGGAACAGAACAGCCTGTCTATTACTGGGATCCTGTGATTTCGCCAAGCGGAGTTACGTTCTACACCGGAAATATCGACGAATGGAAAGGGAATCTGATGATCGGCTGTTTAAGCGGAGAACACATCAGCCGGATTGTAATGAAAGATAATAAAGTGATAGGAGAAGAAAGGCTTCTGGAAGATCAGAACGAAAGATTCCGTGATGTTCTCAACGGAAGCGACGGAAATCTGTACGCTGTTACAGACAGTGGAAAATTGTATAAAATTTCTAAAAAATAATAGTTTTGTTCAAATAAATAATGGCTTCTGAATTTCCAGAAGCCATTATTGGTTATGGTATAAAGATTAAAATTTAAAATTAAATCTTGCAAAAACCTGTCTTCCTGCAAATCCCATCTGTACCGGATCAAAGATACCTCCTGATTCCGTATTTCCGGATGAAACAGCATCTCTTTGTAAAGTAGCATATCTGTTGAATAAATTTTTGCTTCCTATGGTCAGATTGATGTTTTTGGAAAATTCATAACCAAAAGAAAGATCTGTCGTGACTTTCGGATTGTAAGTCTGGTAATCGTCCGGTCCGTTATAGCCTACCAGAGTCACTTTATCAAATCTTACCAGCTGTACATTAGCATTGAATTTACTGATTTTATAATTCAGGTTTAAATTGATCTTCGTTTTCGGTGCAGAAGCTAAAATAAAAGCTCTTTCCCTAGGGCTGAGATAAATGTCTTCTTTTCCTTTCAGCCTGTCGGAAGTATTCACTTTTGTGATCTCCATTTCGTTGTAGTTTCCGGCTAATGTTGCCGTCAGTTTTCCTTTTCCGATATTTTCGTTAAAACTTAAAATAACATCAAGCCCTTTAGTTCTTGTATCTATTGCGTTGGTGAAAAACTGAGCCTGATCGATGCGGTTTTCAATTAAAATATTCCCGATCGCATCATCATCCTGCGAGAAATTTCCCGTTAAAACAATTCTGTCTTTTACCTTGATGTAATATCCATCTACTGTTGCTGTAAATTTCCCTGTGTTAAAGGTAAATCCTGCACTTCCATTCACAGAAGTTTCCTGTTTAAGCTGCGGAATTCCTACTGCTTTCGCCAGATTACTGTCATTAGATGCCAATTGAATGGTTACCAGATTTCCGCCCTGAAAATTGGTAAACTGTAAGCTGTAATATTTCTGAGCCAGAGAAGGAGCTCTGAATCCCGTAGAAAAAGAGCCGCGGAATGCAAACTGTGGTGTTATTTTGTATCTTGTAGCCAGTTTTCCGTTCAGTGTGCTTCCGAAATCATTGTAATTTTCAAATCTTCCTGCGACGCTTATCATCCAGTTTTTGGTAATGTCGAGTTCGGTATCTACATACGCTGCAAAATTATTTCTGGATTTGTTAATCTCCTGTGAATATCCGGGAAAGCCCTGAGAACCGCCCGGTCTTACATTTCCGCTTAATGGGTTGATTACCAATAATGTTGAAGGAGTACTTGCCGTCACGACATTTCCATTCACATCATACATAGCGTAAGAAGCTTCTTCACCTTTGATGATATTGAATTTTTCATATCTGAATTCTGATCCGAACGCCACATTCAGCCCTTCCAGAACCGAAAATTGTCGGGTTGCATTGAAACCTGTTGTATTCTGCAGCAGAGAATGTCCTCCCGCATCAAAACTCGTAGGTGATTTTACGCCTAATGTTGCATTGATGGTATGATCTATCTGATAGGTAAATCTGTTGCTTCCAAACGCATTATACGCATCCACTTCCCAGTCTGCCACTTTAAATTTTAAGCCATTGTCAAAAGTAAAATCTGAAATGCTTGTATCCTGAACGGGATTAAAACCATTAGGATAAACCTGCGGGATATTTCCGTCTGCATCGGCACTTCTTGTCCATGCATATGCGTTGGTATTCCTGTGCGAAAATCCTTGTCTGGAATAGAATTTTAAATTATCCGATATCGGAATCTCAATATTTCCGAAAAAATAAAAATTCTGTGATTTTGCATCCCCGAATCTCTGTCTCGGAGCATCGTATTTTTCAGGATTGGCATTACGGATCGCATATTCTTTATTCACAAATTCTGCCGTAAAATTTCCGAAACCGCCTTTAGAGCCTATTTTTGTTCCGTAATTTCCGTAAAAGTCAAAAGTATTTCCGTCTATTTTCCGGTCAGAAACCACATCATGATCTCCCGGACTTTTAAAAAGATTGACTCCATAAAAAGCATTGCCTTCAAAACCGTGATTACGGTCATTTAAAATTACATTAATTACTCCTGCAATCGCATCCGAACCATATTGTGCCGATGCTCCGTCACGAAGAACCTCAATTCTTTTTATCGCACCCACAGGAATCGTGTTCATGTCAGATCCCGTATTCCCGCGGCCTTTTGTACCAAAAAGGTTGATTAATGAAGACTGATGGTATCTTTTTCCGTTGAGCAAAAGCAATGTCTGATCAGGACCAAGTCCTCTTAATGTTGCCGGATCTACTGCATCTGCTCCGTCTGATCCGGATTGTTTATTGGAATTAAATGAAGGTGCAGAAAACTGTAAAAGCTGGTTAACTTCAATCTGCCCTGTTGACTGGCTTACCTGTTTAATGTCGATGATGTCAATCGGAACCGGAGTGTCTACAACCGTTCTTTTTTTATTCCTGCTTCCTGTTATGGCTACCTCATCAATTTTTCCTTCTTTAGAGATGGTATCATTGGTCTGCTGAGAATACAGAACAGAAGATACTCCAAGAAAAAAGGCACTTATGTATTTAATTTTCATATTTCGTTGGATTTAAATTGACATTTATATCAAAAATATTAAATTTTGTTTTTAAATCAGTAATAAAATATGGTTTTATTTGATAAATGTATTTAAATTAAATAAAAACAGTGATTATGTAGAAAAATATGATCGGTATAATTTTAAGAAAAAATGAATTTCTGAATATTTTTTTAATAAAAAACGGATTCAATAAATTTTGAATCCGCTTTCATATTTTTTTAAAAACTGTTGATTATTCTGTTCAATCCTTCAGAGAGAATTTCCTGTGAAGTTGAAAAACATATTCTGACGTGTCCTTCAGCGCCTTTTCCGAACCATCGTTCTGAGCCGGGAACAATCGCTACTTTTCCTTCTTTTAAAACATGTTGTGCAAATTCGTCGCTGGACATTCCATTGTTAATCTTAGGGAAAATAACAAATGTTGCTTCAGGATGATTAGGAATTAAAATACCCGAATTGCTAAGCATACTGTAAGCTAAATCTCTGTTGTTCTGTAAATGCGCAAGAAAATCATTAAACCATGGTTTTGCTTTATCTATAGCAACACTTGCCGCAATCTGCGACAGTGTAGAAACACCTTCGATGGTTGAATTAAACATGGATTTTTCTGTAAAATCATCCAATAATTCCTGATCGTTGCATAAAACCGCACCAATTCTCAATCCTGCAATTCCGAATGATTTTGAAAATCCGAAAACAGTAAAACTTTTCTTTTTAGCATTCTCGGAAACAGATGAATAGGTGTTGAATTCTGTTTTGTCGTACACAATATCGCTCCAGATTTCATCGCTCATTACCCAAAGATCATGAGCTGCCGCAATGTCTGCAATTTTCTGTAAAATTTCTTTGGAATATACTCTTCCTACAGGGTTGTGGGGATTACAGATGCTGATCAGTTTTGTTTTAGGAGAAATTAAAGAAACCAGCATTTCAAAGTCGATATCTCCTGTTTTGGAATCTACGGCACACAATTTAATATTTCCGCCAACCGAATCCACAGTTTTTTTGAAAAGGAAATCCACCGGATCGAAAATAATCGCTTCGTCTCCTGGATTCAGCACGTATCGGGCAACCATGTACATTCCCATTGCCGCACTGTTTACAGCCAAAACATTTTCCGGTACAAAGCTGCCTTTTTTTCCTGTATTAAAATGCTCTGCAACACTTTTTTTGAACTCAGGAAGTCCGGAGAATGGGCCATAACTCAAATAGCCGTCCTTAATATATTCTATGATTCCGTTTTCTATTTCTTTAGACATTCTGAAGTCCGGATCTGCTGCAGTTAAAGGGATAATACCTTCTTCCAGAGTTGCCCATCTTCCGTTGTAGGCTTTTCTTTTCAGCGCTTCAAAATTGATATCGTTGTTTGTGAACATTTTATTTATATGAAATTGGTAAGGTATTTTTAGGCTGTTCGTTCAGAGGTAAAAGGAATTGTTCCAGCAAAGCTCTTCCGTTTTTGATGTGGGTTTCGATTTCAGGCTTTCGGTCTTCTTCGTATTTTCTGAACGTTTCCTGAAGGTCATTTCCTTCGGCTAAAAGATTTGTTAATGTGAAAGAATCTTTCAACGCAGAGGTAACGCCCTGACTTGTAAAAGGAATCAGCGGATGTGCAGCATCGCCGATGAAAACGACATTCTGATGGTAAAAAGGATTTAATTTTTCAAGTTCATACACTCTCCAGATATGGGCGTTTTCATAACTTGAACCTTCAATAATGGATGAAACAAGAGTATTCCAGCCGCCAAAATTATCCAGCATAAACTGTTTAATGCAGTCCGGACTATAATCTTCGTTGATGAAATGTTTGGTAATATCAAACTGGCAGTACCAAAGAATTTTTGTAGAAGAAAGTTTTAAAACACCAAAAGTAAGTCCGCCGTTTTCATGATGAAACTTTAGGAAATTACTTTCAATTCGGCTTGCGAGTTCTTCATTTTCGATGATATTTACCACTTCATTTTCCAGAACGGCTCTCATGATTTCGTCCTGAAAAATGGTTCTTCTGATACGGCTTCTTGATCCGTCTGAAGCAACGACAACATCTGCTTCTAAAGTGTTATTTTCGTCCAGCGTAATTTGTGCTTTTCCCTCCGAAAATCCATTCAGTGCCACAGTTGAATTGTAAGAAATTTTATCTGATGGAATTCTCTTCGCTAGAATCTCAATCAAAGTACTTCTGGAAACGACAAAAACATCATCCAGATCCTTTTCGGAAAGAATTTCGCCGCTTTGGTTGTAATGGATGTATTTTTTCAGAAAACTTCCTCTGGCGTAAAGATCATTAATATCAATAATAGCTGAAAGATGCTCAATTCCTTCTTTGGGAATGATAAATCCATGTCCTTTCAGATAGTTTGGGGTTCTTCTTTCGTAGAGATGATAGTCGATATTATTTTTTTCCAAATAATTTGCCATACTCAGTCCGGATACACCGGCTCCTATGATTGCAACTTTGCCCATCTTTTTATTGTTGTTAGTTTTGTTTTTTAATTTGTAAAATTTTCATTAAAACAGAATAATCTGCGTAAATTTTTTATTTGTGAAAACAGGATTATCCGTTAATGATATGAAAAGAATGTTTCCTTACTGCTAAAATCAGCCCTTTGAAGGAAATGTGAAATAGATAATATCTTCTGTGATATTATTTCAGAATAAAAAGAAAGACTATTCCGGTGCCTTGAAAATATTATCATCGGAATGGAACCCTGCAACACCGCCGC
>NZ_JBBCQL010000165.1:0-10441 GCF_037149975.1 Chryseobacterium sp. VD8
GACTGAATGTGAAGAAAAACTATGATATGCTCTTCAATGAACCCACCGTGAATAATATTTCTTTAAAACTGACTTACTTTCTGGATTATAACAGGGTAAAAAGCTGGACGAAGAAAAAGGGTTAATCATTGATTTAACAGAACCATTGTACATTTTCAATAGAATTTTGTTTTTAATTACGTTTTGTTTCTTAGGTCAGTAATTAAAAACGTCAAGCCTCCGAAATTTCGGAGGCTTGATTTTCATTGTGTGTGTTTTTTTAGGCTGCTTTCTAACCTTTGCTACCTTTTTTTAGTATCTATCACAGAGCATTGCTGCTCTGCAATAATGATACAAGTATTATCATTTGTGCTTTAAGATATTTGATTCTGAAATAATTTTTTTTCATCATTTGTGTTTTCAGAATCAAAATCAATTTTAATTACCGGTTAATAATTGTTGTTTTTGTTGATACAAATGTAGGCACATTGTGGTACATAATTCTAATAAATCATTTAGATATATATCGCTAAGCTTGTAGATATTTATCTACAGAATATGAAAAAGCAATATTTAGCATTATAAACAGGCATTTTAAATAAAAAAATTCATGAAATATTATAACTTCATGAATTTTATATCATAATAACCTCTAAAAATCAGTAATGATTTTTCATGAGATCAATAAGTTCTACAATATTTTCGATTTTAAGCTTATCGAAAATTCTTTTTTTAATTGTACTTACTGTATTTTGTTTTACATCAAGACGATTGGCAATTTCGAGATTTCCAAGACCTTCGGCATACATTTCCGCGATCTGCAGTTCTCTTTCTGTTAAAGACAGCAAAGGATTAATGAGCGTCGGGTTACTTATGGAATTCCTAAGCAAAGCCTGTGTAACTTCAGAAATATAGCTTCCATGTGTGTACATTTTTTTAATTGCTTCTGCAATCTCTTCCTCTTCATTCAGCTTGCTTAAAAATCCGTCTGCTCCTGCATTTAAGAACTTCAGAGAATGGGTGCTTTCTTCAATTCCTGTAAAAATAAGGATCTTGGTTTTCGGACTTATTTTTTTAATTTCCGGTACAATGGTAATGCTGTTTCCATCGGGAAAATGGGCATCTATAATGGCAATATCTATCGGATGTTCCTGTATAGAGTTCATCAGCTGCTGTAAACTGGAAGCCTGAAAAATTTCGCATTCCCAGTCCATGTCTTCCAGCAGAAAAACAATCCCCTGTCTTATCAGGCTATGGTCATCTGCAAGCAAAACATTAACAGATGCAGAATTTAGTTCACTCATTTACTGACATTTAAATTAACAGAAAAATGTACGGTTGTGCCTTTTCCTTCTTCGCTCAAAACAGAGATATCTCCATCGTATAAACCAATAATTTCTTTACATAAGCTCAATCCTAAGCCTGCACCTAGATTTTCTACGTCTTCCGACAGAACTCCCTGATAATAAGGTTCGAATATTTTTTCCAGATCGGATTTTGAAATTCCTACACCGGTATCGCTGATTTCCGTAATCAAAGATATTGTATTTTCGTCAACAGGCTGCGTTTTAGCGGTGACTTTTATTTGCCCGTTTTCAGTAAACTTATTCGCATTTCCCAGAATATTCATGAAAATCTGGTTGATCTTTTTATTATCAGAATAAACATTGATATCCGGATTTATATTTTCATCAATAATGAATTTATTGTTTCTGGTTTCAATATACGGCTCAATGGAAGTAAGAATTGAAGTGATCTCGCTTTTAAGATTAAACTTCACCGGAATCAGCTTATTTTCAACCGCCTGATTTTTGGTATACTCCAAAATCTGGTTTGCCTGCATCAGCAGAGAATCATTGGTAAAACTGATGGATTTCAGATATTCTTTCACCTTTTCATCCTCTGTTCTCTTATTAATCCGGTTAATGAACAAACCTATGATTTTCAGCGGCGATCTCAGCTCGTGACTCAGCATTCCCAAAATTCTGTTCTTGAAATTAAGGTTTTCGCTGATCTGTTTATTGGCAGCGTTCAGCTTTCTCTCATAAATAAAGGCAATTCTGGTTAAGAACATGATTAATACGGAAACAATAAACATCAGAATCATCGCCCCAAATACGAGATTTTTTCGGATTCTGTTGCTTTCGGAATTCTGCTTTTGATATTCTTTCTCAAGCTCGGCTTTCGAATCTTTAATGGCAACATCATAAATGTTCATCAGTCCATTGCTATACACCATAAGATTATTAAAGATTTTATAGAAGTTACCGCTGTTGTTCTGGTTTCTTACGACGTTCACCTGAATTTTCTTTATTTCTCCTTTATAATGATTGTTTACTTCATTAAAAATACTGTCGAATTCAGCTTTAATATTGGCAGGACTGGCTTCTTTTCCCTGTTTCACTGTAATAATCGTACTTTCTTTACGTACATTTTCTTTTCCGGAAATAGCGTCTCCCAAACGTCCGAAAAGTCCTTTTTTCTTTACCGTATCAGAGATTGTCTTTGTTTCTACCTTAAACTTATCAAAGTCGTAGTTTACACTGTATTTTTCGAGTTTAGGAAGATTATTCTCGACTTTAAAGTTAGATTTTGTTGAATATTCGTAGGTAGAATCTATCAGAGATTTCAGTTTTTTAATCTCCATAGAATCTTTTCTGTTTGAGGTAAGAACATTCTTAAGCTTAGGATATTTGTTTTCGTAATGTCCGATGCTGTCGAGATTTTCACCCAGTTTATTAAGGGAAGCGAAATATGAATTAAGATAAGTATTATCATTGCTCACCATGTATTTTTGAAGGAAATTTTGTGCATTCAGAAGCTCACCTCGGGAATTATCCGTAAGATTTTCCAGTGTATGAACTTCTTTCAGCTGATTTTCAAAGAAAGCCAGATTTTTTCTTGAAATAAATTCATTATAGAAATATCCTGCAATAAGAAGCTGGATGAGCAGAATACAAACGAGCAATGAGTAATGGATTATTTTTCTCGCTTTAAAGTTCAATAATTTTTTGGACATTTTGTGT
This sequence comes from Chryseobacterium sp. VD8, assembly GCF_037149975.1. Taxonomy (NCBI): domain Bacteria; kingdom Pseudomonadati; phylum Bacteroidota; class Flavobacteriia; order Flavobacteriales; family Weeksellaceae; genus Chryseobacterium; species Chryseobacterium sp. VD8. Next base: position 3,006 of record NZ_JBBCQL010000165.1, read on the forward strand.
AAGTTATTAGTAAGTGTGTTTAGCTGTTTTTTAACTGCAAAGAAATTCTGCTTAACCGTTTAAATCATCATTTAAATTTGAAAATTTTAAACAAGTTTAGCATAAAAATAGTAAAAAATCCTGTAAATATAATTTTTACAGGATTTAAATTTATTTAAAACTTCAATATTTATAAAGTTTTGAATTGCTCTAATGTTCTGATATCATTTTCGAAAAACATTCTGATGTCGCTCATCTGATAAAGAAGCATTACAATTCTTTCAATTCCCATCCCGAAAGCATATCCCGAATATTTCTCAGGATCAATGTTTACATTCTTCAAAACCGCCGGATCTACCATTCCGCAACCCATAATTTCAAGCCATCCCGTTCCTTTTGTTATCCTGTAATCTGTTTCAGAGTTTAATCCCCAATATACATCAATTTCCGCACTTGGTTCCGTAAAAGGGAAATAAGAAGGTCTCAGTCTGATCTTAGATTTTCCGAAAAGTTCAGTAGTAAAAAACTGAATGGTCTGCTTTAAATCTGCGAAGCTTACATTTTCATCAATATACAATCCTTCAATCTGGTGGAAAATACAGTGGGAACGCGAAGAAACCGCTTCGTTTCTGAACACTCTTCCCGGAGATAAAATCCTGATCGGCGGCTGATTCTGTTCCATGTAACGGATCTGTACGGAAGAAGTATGCGTTCTTAATAAAATATCAGGGTTCTGCTCGATGAAGAAAGTATCCTGCATATCTCTCGCCGGATGATATTCCGGAAGATTAAGTGCCGTGAAGTTATGCCAGTCGTCCTCGATTTCAGGTCCGTCTGCCACAGCAAAACCGATAGATTTAAAAATCTCGATGATTCTGTTTTTAACTAAGTTGATCGGGTGTCTTGATCCCAGCTCCAAAGGAAACGCCGGTCTTGTAAGATCTTCTTTTTCTACGATAATAGAAGATGCGGAAGCATTTTTTAAATCTTCCAGTTTTACGTTAACAGCCTGCTTCAGAGTATTGATCTTCTGTCCGAAATCTTTCTTCTGATCGTTGGGAACTTCTTTGAATTTTTCAAAAAAATCATTCAGAATTCCTTTTTTACCATTGTACTTGATTCGGAAGTTTTCGATCTCCTCCTTAGATGTAGCATTAAAGCTGTTTACCTCAACGAGTAATTCTTCTATCTTTTCTATCATTGTTTTACCCTTTCAAAATGTTTTGCAAAAATAAGGTTTTTCAGTTGAATAATTTTCTTAAAAATGTTAAAAAATCTGCCTCTTTTGGGGAGACAGACTTCAATCACTTATTTCACTTAAATAAAAAAATTATTTTTTTTCTAAAGCTTTCACGTTGATCTGAAGAGTAACCTCATCTTTTATCACGCCATTTTCGGCAGGAGCCTGAAATTTCACCCCAAACTCTTCTCTCATTATGTCTTTCGGTTCTGTAGCAATATTCACCAGACCTTCCTTCACAGAAACGTTGGCTTTAAACTGAACCGGTTTTGTAATTCCTTTGATGGTTAAATTCCCATCTAGCAAGGTGTTGTAATCTCCTTCAGCAGAAGGTGTTACTTTAGTAATTTCATACGAAGCCGTCGGAAATTTTTCTACCTCGAAAAAATCCCCGCTTTTAAGATGTCCGTTAAGTTTGTTCAGGTTTTCGGTATCGTTTTTCAGATCTTCAGAAGTTAAGGAAGCCATATCTGCAACAAATTTTCCGCTTTCCAGCTTTCCTTCTTTTACGGTAACATCGCCGCTTTCAAATTTAATAGTTCCGAAATGGCTTGTATTCTCCGATTTAAAAATTTTATATCCCTTCCACTCTACTTTACTGTTAAGTGTATCCACAACATATTCAGCTCCGTCTTTGGTTGTTGCAACTTCATTGCTATCGCTGGAAAGAGGTTTCTCCTTTTTGCAGGAAACTACCGCAGCTAAAGCAAAAAATGCAGGAATAACCAACGAAAACAGCTTTTTTTTCATGATTTATAAATTTTTATTACTCCTGCTAAAATAATAAAAAATATTGTTCTTTCCTAAAAACATTTCAATTCATTACTTTTGTAATATGCTATTAGAAATAAATCATTTAAACTTTTCCTATTCTAAAGAAAAACCTTTGTTTGAAAACCTCAGTCTTACGTTTGAGGAAGGTAAAATCATTGCGCTTGCCGGAGAAAGCGGGTGCGGGAAATCTACTTTATTAAGCCTGATTTATGGTTTGCTGGACTGGGAAAGCGGTGATATTATTTTTGACGGTAAAAAATTACTGGGACCTAAAGGAAATCTGGTTCCGGGAGAAGCCGAAATGAAATTCGTTGCCCAGAATTTTGATCTGATGCCTTATGCAACGGTTGCGGAAAATGTAGGAAAATTTATCTCGAATATTAATCTGGCAAAAAAGAAAGAAACGGTTTCTGAGCTTCTGGAAGTTGTCGGTTTAGAAGAGTTTGCCCCCATTTTACCTAAATACCTGAGTGGAGGACAACAGCAAAGAGTTGCCATTGCAAGAGCACTTTCTGTACTTCCTAAGCTTCTGATCCTAGATGAACCTTTCAGCAATCTGGATTTTCCGAGAAAGATTGAACTGAGGGAAAAGCTTTTCCGGTATGTAAAGCAGAATAATATTTCCCTGGTGATTTCAACACACGAACTTCAGGATATTATTCCGTGGCTGGATGAAATTATTGTATTGCAAAATGGAAAAATTGTACAGAAAGGAAATCCAGAAGCAGCTTTTAAAAATCCTTATAATTCTTACGTTGCCAAACTTTTCGGGGAAGTGAATATTTTCAGTGAAAATGAGATTCAGGATTTTCAGATTTCAAAATTCTCCTATTATCCCAGAGAAATAAAAATTTCTGAAAACGGTTTTGAAGCCGAAGTTCTGGAAAGCCGTTTCGCAGGAAATCATTACTGGAATAAAGTAAGGATAAAAAATAAAGAAATTGTTCTTTATTCTGATGAAAAACTGAACGGAACTATCGCTGTTTCATTCGGTTAAATTCTGACGAAGCTGAATATCATAGCCCAGATTGAGCGGCATGTCTGAGCTCTTTTCTCAGTTTCGGCGGCTGCTTCGCAGCCGCCGAAACTAACGAAAAAGCGAGTAGCGAAAGCTGGAAAAAGCTCCTAAAAAAATGTAACAATCACACTTACTGTGAATTTGTGTATAAAAAAATACAAACATAAGAATCAGGTTTAAAACTTTTTCTTACATTTGTATGTCAACAGCATAAGGAAATTTTTGGTTAATTCTCTTTCTGCCTCCTGAGACGAAATCCGTTTATTCTAGGCAAACAATGCAGTCTCTTGAAAGATTACCCTGTCCAATTCTTTCCTTTTTTTATTGCTTTATTTTCCTCTTCTGATAGAAAAATCCTCCAATTTGAAGTATAAAGAATATAGATAACGAAACAGCATTTAATACTCGTTCATAATCTTCGGAATAGACACAATAAAAAACCGAAAAAATAAAAAGCATAGAAAAAGTAACCCCAAAAGCATTTTCGGAATTACCTTTATATAGAAAAAACAAAACATTTTCTGTAACCAGACTATATATTAGTAAGATAACATACAGTAAAAATATAAAAACCAATGCCAGAACACCACCTTGACCTTCTATTTTAAAAAATATAAGGAAAGCAATGCACGATAAAATAAATCCTATGACACTTGCAGCAATATTCCTTAAAATGTTCTGCATTACAAAAATTTAAATGCTGAAATTTGTTAAAAATTAAGCCTTTTTCACAAATTCAGACTTCAGTGCCATAGAACCGAAACCATCGATTTTACAATCGATATTATGATCGCTGTCCGGTCTCAGACGGATATTTTTAACTTTTGTTCCTGCTTTTACAGGTTTTGGAGCACCTTTTACCGGAAGATCTTTAATAACCACCACAGAATCTCCATCCTGAAGTTCGTTACCGTTAGAATCTAAGATTTTTCCTGAATTTGATGCATCTGCGCTTTCTTCTTCGGGATTCCATTCGTAAAAACACTGGGAACAAACCATCATATTATCGCTCGGATAAGTAAACTCGGAGCTGCATTTTGGACAAAGTACTGTATCACTCATATTTTTAATTTTTTGCAAAGTTAATTTTTTAATATATTCAGTTAAAATTTAATAACATGAGATATATCCGCAGATTTTTGATTTTTATTTCTTTAGTGCTGTTTTTCAGGTTATTTGTTCAGATATTCAATGAGATCGACTTAATTCCTAATTACACAATGACATTTGTTGATGAGGAAATTTACAAGGTCGACCGTTTTCAGAATTTAAATGAATCTAAAGAATATTCAAAATCCCAGATCTACAAATATCAGAAAATCAACAAAGAAAGATCGGATACAGCCAACTCGCAACTTATGATGATCGTTGTATTGGTTATTATTCAGTTGTTTTTCTATTTTTCTAGCCACAGAGAAAGCCCAAAGCAAAATTTTGAATTCACAGACTAAAATTTTGAAACAGAAATTCTCAGCAGAAATTCGTACTTTTGCAGATTCAAAATAGCAGAACCCAATTTTATGGAATTGATACACAGAAACCTGGCAATCGGAATTCACGATGCTTTGCAGGAAACATTTTTCGAAAAAAATAAATACGCCGATAAAGTAATCGAAAGACTTTTGAAAGCGAATAAAAAATGGGGAAGCCAGGACAGAGCAGTGGTTTCTGAGATTTTCTATAACATCATCCGTTGGAAAAAACGCCTTGAATATTACATGGGTGAAGGTGTAAAGCCCAACAATATTTATAAATTAATTATTGCTTATCTTCTTTGGAGCAAAACCAATTATAAGAAATTTGAAGAATTCGACGGTATAAAAATCGCCGACATTCTTACCAAACTGAAAAAAGGAACCGTTCCTACAAAAGCAATCGAGCATTCTATTCCGGAATGGCTTGCCGAAACTTTAGAAAAAGAACTGGGTGAAAAGTGGGAAAAAGAAATGTATGCTTTAAACGAGCAGGCTCCGACTGTTTTAAGAGCAAATTCTCTGAGAACAACAACCAAAGAGCTTATTTCTGATCTTTCCGATGAAAACATCGTTTCTTATCCTATTAAAAATTATCCGGACGCAGTACAATTGGAGGAAAAAAAGAATGTTTTCCTGACGACTGCTTTTAAAGAAGGTCTATTTGAAGTTCAGGATGCTTCTTCCCAAAAAATCGGGTATTTCCTTGATGTAAAGGAAGGACAGAGAGTTGTTGATGCTTGTGCAGGTGCAGGAGGAAAAACGCTTCACTTAGCCGCTTTAATGCATAATAAAGGACAGATCATCGCATTGGATATTTTCGACTGGAAACTTGCCGAACTGAAAAGACGTGCAAAAAGAGCCGGAGCGCACAACATTGAAACCCGTATGATTTCTGATAATAAAGTCATTAAAAGGCTTCATGAAAAAGCAGACCGATTATTGATCGATGCTCCATGTTCTGGTTTGGGCGTTTTAAAAAGAAATCCGGACAGCAAATGGAAAATAGATCAGGCTTTTATCGACAGAATTAAGGTTGAACAGCAGCAGATTCTTCAGGATTATTCTAAAATGCTTAAAAAAGGAGGAAAAATGGTGTATGCAACGTGTTCTATTCTACCTTCTGAAAATAATTTGCAGGTTGATGAATTCATCAAAAACAATCCTAACTTTAAAATGATTAAAGACGAAAAAGTAATGCCAAGCGAAGGTTATGACGGGTTTTACATGGCTTTAATTGAAAGAGTTTCTTAAAAAACATTCTTGATATAATGAACAAAACTACTCTTTTCAGGGTAGTTTTTTGTTATACTCTTCATTACAAAAGACAATTGTAAAGCGATTTTTAAGGTTTTCAAAAGAATAAAAATCAAAGATGCTTAAAAACTGTTGTGGTCTTTTTCATCTCTGTTAAGTAACTTAAACAACTTCAGTTCGGGATAAGAAATAAATTTAAATAATTGAATTATCGCAAAGAAAAACAAAAGATTTTTTTACTTATTGAAAGTTTGTAAGCTAAACAAAGGCACTTCGTTTATTTAAAAAAGACAAAAATGGTATTACTTGGATAAGTTTTACGCCTTTGTATATCTTAAAAGCTGAATTTTTGATAATTAAATCTCTTTGTTTAATCCTTGCGGTTAAGAAGATTTATCCCGAACTCAGGTTAAATAAGAATTCTGGTAATTTTTTGTAGCTTTTGTGGTTAAAAAATGAATTTCTAAAGAATTATCTTTGCTAAAACCATTTCAAATTATGCATCTAAGAATTTTAGTAAGTTTCTTTACTTTTTTATGCTGTTTATTTTTTGCACAGACGTATGAAGTACAGTACCTCAGTTCATCCAACGGAAAAGTTTTAACAGAACAGTCTCCCACTTTAGTTTGGGCAAATGAAAAGGAAAATTTTATCCTGAATAACAAAATCAGAGAACAAAAAGCAGATTTCCCTTTCGAAATTACGAAAATTGAAAAACCTTCGAATACAGTAATTTCTTATGCGTTTTTAAAATCTGACGAAATTATTTCAACTTCAGATAAAGAGTCTGTGGCAAAACAGACTTTTGAATTTACCAATGAAACCAAGAAAATTTTAGGCTACACCTGCAAAAAAGCAGTTACCAAAATCAATTCCAATACCATTGAAGTCTGGTATACGAATGATCTGAAAATTCAGGGAGGACCTTCTGTAATCGGGCAAAATCTGGGATTTGTTCTGGAAATTGAAAGAAATAAAAACTCACTGATTACCGCTCAATCTATTAAAAAAGTTAAGAAAACTGACATTGATGCTATTCTGAAAGGATCGATTAATTCAACCGATCCGTTAGGTTACAGAGATCTTTTGTGGAAAAGCAGATTTACTACCCTGAAAGTTTTTGATCATGAAACTATTAATTTTTCAGATGAATCTAAATCCGACGAAAACATAAAAAGATTCGCCAACGGAACCATTATTATGAAAAAAATTAAGTTCCCAAAAATTTCTGATGGCGAAAATATTTTTGTTGAATTAAAACAACAATCCAACGGCGATGCTTACGACAGAACCGGAACCGTATTTTTTGTACCCCAAGACAAATCGCAGTCGTTTTTCGACGGACTTGAAAAAGGTGTAAAAACACTTCCTGTATATGAGAACGGAAACGGAAAACAATATTACGGGATTACAGCAACGGAAAATTACAATCCCGCGGTAGAAATGATGCGATTTTTTACGGCGTTCGGAATCAATAAATTCAATCATATTCAGTTAAAAGATAAAAACTGGCAAACGATCAGTCCGTATCGCGAAGATATTACAGATCTGAAACCTTCCCTTTCTGAAAAGGAATTATGGATCGGGACATTCATCGGAAATTACGATAAAGGCGGTCATAAAGTCAGCCTGGAAATCACCATTCACAAAAGCGATCAGACTGTTTATAAAAACAATACGGTCATTCCTTTATTCA
>NZ_JBBCQL010000166.1:0-10297 GCF_037149975.1 Chryseobacterium sp. VD8
CTCTGTTCTTATTCGGATGGCTGTTTATTAGCAATATTAACCTCATTAACGTTGCCGCAACGCTGAATAAAGCAGAAATCAATTCTGAAATCGGAAAGGTAAATGCATTCAGCAATATTGATCAGCTGAAGGAGTTTACCATTAAAAAAATTAACTCTATGGAAGTAATCCGGGAAAGATTTTCGGAAAATGCCATGATAAGAATCGCTGTTATCTCAGTTCTTGTCCTGATCCAGATTCTGCTTTACGCAACAAAGGGTAATTTTCATGCTCAGAATTCTAAGTTTTAACCCATGGAAATCAGAAAACTAACGGTATTTGAAGAAAATTTCATTCCTGATACCGATTTCAACAGTTACGAAACCGAAAAGATTTTTGTGGTTTCGGCAATTGAATCGAAAAACACTTTTGAATTTAATCTGAGAGAGAAAAATCAATATTATCAAAAGATCTGTAAAACAGAACTTCATGATATTGAATATTTAAACGCAGTGGTACAGCAAGGTCATTCTTTCGGAATTTTTGAAAATGAGGAACTTATTGGATGGATCATCTGTGATTACAGAAGGAAAAATAATAGTCTTTTTATTGAGAATTTGTGGATTCATAAAAAGTTCAGAAAACAAAATCTCGGGAGATTGCTGATTAAAAATATCAATCGTGAAGCCAGAGAATTGGAGTGCAGAATAGTGGAAGCAGAAACGCAGAACACCAATTATCCTGCAATAAAGTTTTTCCAGAAAGCAGGATTTCAGTTTACAGGGATCAATACCAAACTGTATAACAACTCAACAGAAACGGCTTTGTTTATGAGCTTTGAACTGATGTAATAAATTTTCACTTTCTGTTAAAATTTAACTTATCCACAATTTTTAAAAGTTATCCACAAACAACTAACAATTTTAAGAACCGATAATGATTACAAAAGCTTACATTCAGGAATATGGCAATGGTAAAACAGAACCTGAATTTCTGGAGGTAAAAAACGTTTTGGAATCAAGAGGAATAGATTGTGAATTTTTTACCATTAAAAAATTACATCGAAATCAGATCCTGCTTAATAAAGAAACGCTGATTGTCGGAGACCATTCATCAATGTTATATACTTTCAAAATATTGGGAATCAGTTCATTCACCTCATCTTATCCTCAAAGTTTAAGACCTTATTTAAAGCGAACTGTTTGGGAAACAACCTTGAAAAAACTCATGATGCAAAGTCATGAAGAATCTTTAAACACTTTTGTAAAGCCAAAATCTAAAACCAAGCTTTTCACAGGATTTGTAATCAATTCACAACATGATCTTCTCCGTCTGGAATCATTTTCAAAAGAAACAGCTTTATTTTGTTCATCTGTTGTTGAATGGCTTGCTGAATTTCGGGTTTTCGTGAATCAGTCAGAGATTGTCGGAATAAAAAATTACAGTGGCAACGAAAATCTTCAGTTGGATATGAATATGGTAAAAACTGCCATTAAAGATTTTGAAAATTCAGACGAAAGAACAGATGCTTATGGAATAGACTTCGGAATTCTGAAAAGTGGAGAAACCGCATTAGTTGAGTGGAATGATGGTTATGCCTTAGGTTCTTATGGTCTGGATAAAGAAATTTATACTGATCTGATTTTGAGCAGATGGGAGGAAATTTTACAAGAAAGTAATTTAAATCTGTAATTATGGTTTTCCGTAATTATTTCCTGCAATGATTTTTTAGTTTTAAAATCTTTAAAACAATAATCATGAAAATTAAACTTACTCTTTTTACTTTATCCGTTTTTTTATTATTAGGCTGCGGTAATAATAAAACCAATCCAAGAACAACAACGGAAAATGATAGTATTTTATCAATAGCTCAAGAAGAAACAAATACTATTAATGGACAAAGCTCAAAACCCAGACTAGTTCAGAAATCTATAAATTCTACAAATGGAACAGATCTCGAACAACTAAAAACCGAAGCATCCAGACTAAATGGTGGAGGTTCAATAAAAGAAGTTAAACTTGAAAACGGAAAAGCTATCATTACATATGTCAAAAATTACAATGAATATAAGGAATTAAACCCCTCATCAGGATTAACAGAAAATGATTTAAAATTATATTGGTCAACAGGTAATGAAATTCAAAAAACACTTGTTGGAAGTCCGGCAAGATTAATGAAGAATCTTGATTTTATCAATGAAGTAAAAATAATATTGCCATTTGAGAATAAAACTTATCAAATCAATATTACAAAATCTCAATTAGAGAAATTTGTTGGCAAAAATATTTCAAAAATCAAAAATGACTGGACTCGAACTTTTGCCGATCCTTACATTTATAATCAAAAAGGCAGAGAAGAATTTTTCAGTAAATTCGGAACCGTAAAAAGTAATTAAATGCAGTAAAAAATCCGCGCCCTTCGGGCGCGGATTCCTTATATATAAAGTTTAAAATATTAAAATTTCAAATCTCCATTCACTTCTCTCACTGCATTGGCAGCTTCAGCGAATTTCAACTGCTCCTCAGCAGTAAGGGTTACGTTTACGATTTTTTCTACCCCATTTGCTCCGATAATCGCAGGAACACCAAGGCAGATATCATTTTGTCCGTATTCTCCTTCAAGCATTAAAGAACAAGGGATCATTTTTTTCTGGTCGCACGCAATTGCCTGAACCATTACAGAAACTGCTGCTCCCGGAGCGTACCAAGCTGAAGTTCCTAATAATTTGGTAAGCGTTGCACCTCCTACTTTAGTTTCTTCAATAACGTATTTCTGTTGTTCAGCATCTAAGAATTCTGTTACAGGTACTCCGTTTCTTGTTGCTTTGCTTAATAGAGGAAGCATTCCTGTATCACTGTGAGCAGCGATTACCATCCCGTCTACGTCAGAGATCGGAGCTTCTAATGCTTCTGCCAATCTGTATTTGAATCTTGCAGAGTCTAATGCACCTCCCATTCCGATGATTTTATGCTTAGGAAGACCTGAGGTTTTGTGTACCAGATAAGCCATTGTATCCATTGGGTTAGAAACCACAATGATGATTACTTCCGGAGAATGTTTTACTAAGTTTTCAGTAACTTCTTTTACGATTCCCGCGTTGATTCCGATTAATTCTTCTCTCGTCATTCCCGGCTTTCTTGGAATACCTGAAGTAATAACCGCTACGTGAGAACCTGCAGTTTTGCTGTAATCTCCTGTTGTTCCGGTAATTTTTGTATCGAATCCGTTAAGCGATGCTGTCTGCATCAAATCCATTGCCTTACCTTCTGCAAAACCTTCTTTAATGTCTACTAAAACTACTTCTGAACAGAAGTTTTTCATTGCGATGTATTCTGCACAGCTTGCTCCAACAGCGCCTGCACCTACTACAGTTACTTTCATAATATACTTAATTTATTGTTTTTTAATGGTATTACGAAACTTTGCCGTCTCATAATATAACTTTTAAAATTTATTTATTTGAATTGTTTGTTTACTTTTGGCTTACAATTGAAAACTCCCAAATTTAACAATTCCTGAAAAATTAGGCAATCTTTCAGGAATTTAATTATCTTTAAAAGTGATATTTATGTTGTAGACAGCAGTTAACGGACGTTTAGAAGAAAGGCATACAGTTTTTTAGCTCCCGATAAAACCTCATCATAATTTTCCTCAGAAACCTCATTATCAAGAACTTCCTTAAAGTTTTTCCACATAAATCCTGTATTTTCACGGTAACAGCCGAAAAAGTTGAACGTAACATCATCAAATCCTTCTGTTTTGGAAAGCTGTTTTGCAATAACATTTCCTCCCAGAGTAGAACCCTCGATCACGTACATTGCTCCTAAAGCTTCATTTTCATTGGAAAAACTGAGTTCTCCTGAAGCCTTGCGATTTTCCATGTCCAGACTTTTAAGATCCTGCTCAATCAAAGGAAGTTTTTTTCTTTCTTCAAGCTGAAGTTTGTCAGAGAATTTTTCTGAAAGACTGCCGAAAATCTGATCTTCGGAATGAAGAAGCATAAAGTAATTTCTGTCAATGATCTTTTTATAGTCTTCCAATGTAAAAGTTCGGTCGAATATTTTTTTAGAGTTAAAAAGTTTTTCCGCGGCATCGTGAAATTCTGCCGTATTTTGTTTTAGATATTCAGATACCATAACGGAATTTTAAAGTAATTTTTAATTAAGGTTTTTTGAAGGTAAGAATGAAAGTCGTCCCGTTTTTACTGCTTTCGTAATCTACGCTTCCGCCAAGTCTCTGCATGATTCTGTGCACGATCGATAGTCCTACTCCGTTTCCTTTAAACTTCTTCGCATTATCCATTCTGTTGAAAATTTTAAACATTTTATGTTTATTTTCTTCTGGAATTCCGATTCCGTTGTCTGCAATTCTGTAGACTACCATATTCTCTTCTTCCTGTCCTCCTATGATTACTTTTGGATTTTCCTGATGAGAAGAATATTTGATGGCGTTATTGATGATATTCAGGAACGCCTGATGAAGCATGGTTTTATCTGCAAGAACATCAGGACATTCATTGATGATAACTTCACTTTCGGAAGTATCAAAAGTTATTTTTGCATTTTCGGCGATCTTTGCAATGGTTTGTGCGGTCTGTAATCTTTCCAGTTCTATTTCGCTGTGTTTCGCACGGCTTAACTGGAGTACATCATGCATCATTTCCGCCATATTATCGATTTCCTCGATGATGGAATTGATCTTATTTCTGCTTTTATCCGAACCGTCCGTAAGACTTTTCAGAAGCATCTGAGCATTAAGTTTCATTACCGTAAGCGGAGTTCCCAGATCGTGTGAAATCGTGTAAGAGAAACTGTCGAGCTCTTCATTCACCTTTTTAAGCTCATCATTAAGCCTTTTTATGGTGATGTAATTTTTATGGGAGGTTTCAAGGATCAGATCACGAACTGCCTGTAATGCGGCAACGTTTCTGGAATTCCATCTTTTAGAATTTCCTTTGATGTCCTCGGTAAAGATCTGGAAAGACGTTCTTGGAGAAACCACCTGTGTCTGTTCTCCGTTTTTCACAATTACATCTATTTTTTTTTCAGGATTTCCTGCCCAGTCGATGTGTTCATCAAATTCTTTACGGAACCAGATGAGCAGATTATTTTTAGATTTTTCAATAAAATAAAAAGCCACTCCTGCACATTTTTCGTCGAGACCAATCTCTTTACCGTGATCTTTCAGAAAACTTCTGCTGAGATAGATATTTTCGTCTATATTTTTATGCGCCCACTGTACAAGATTTTCAATGATTTCCTGGCGAGGAGTTTCTCCATCGGTAACGATTTTATCGTCAGCAATAATAGCAAGCCCGTCTGCTTCAGGAAGATCTTTTATCTGAGCTTTATTTTCAATTAAAGAATCGAAAAGATTGTTATATTTTAAAAATTCCTCTTTTAATCTGGAACATTTTTCGTTAAGATACAGACGGTATTCAAGCTCTTTTTTTGCTTTGAAGGACGAGTAGGCATTGGAAGCCAAAGCCGTAAAAATTCCTGCCTGAACACGATCTTCAAGATCAATATGTTTTGGCTCTGAGTTCTGGCAGGTAACCAGCCCCCAAAGATAATCATCAATGATAATAGATATACTGAAACTGGAAGAAGCTCCGGAGTTTTTGATGTACTGACCATGAATAGGCGACATACCACGCGATCCGGAATAGGTAAGATCTATGGTTTCACGGGATTTGCTGAGGATAGGAACAGTCTCCGAATGAACATTGCTGAAAATTCTTTTTCTTTTTTTAAGGTAAAGTTCTCTTGCCTGTTTCGGAATGTCGGATTCAGGATAATGCAGCCCGAGATAACTCTCGATATTCTCGTCTCTTTTCTCCGCAATTACTTTTCCCGAACCGTCCATCATGAATTTGTAAACCATCATCCGGTCATAATTCACGATTTTTGAAAGCGTATTTAAAAGCTGATCCCAGATCTCCTGTTCATCATCAATAATGTAAAAATTATCGTATTTGTTGGAGATTCTTTTGTTGGGATTAATGATAACTTTTTCAAACTCAAGAAAAATATTATCCTTGCTTCTGAAAACAGAAAAATGATATTCTGCACCTCCAATAAAGATTTTATCAAAATAGGTTTCGTTTTCTCTTTTCGTAAAGTCGGATAAAGAATTGTAAATATCAGATTCTATAATGCTTTTAAAGCTTTCCGGAAAGTCCGTAAGCTTCTTATCAAAAAGCATATTTGCATTTTCGATATTAAATATATCCTCGATATTCTTACTAAAAAAAGCTATGGAATGAGACTTCGCATCAATGCCAATCAGATAACCAAAACTTTGTATGTAGCCCGGAATATGGATAGGCTCCTCATGACACTCAACAAAATTCATATAATATTTTGACCTATCAAATATACGACTTTTTTTATCTAATCGGATTTTTTCTATACAAACACATACCACAAAAGGTTATAAAATTTCAGCAGAATATGAGTTTTAAAGAATATTTTTCTTTGTTCATAGGATATACAGAAAATTCAAAACCGGAATAATTTACACTAAGCTTATTTAAATCCAACCATAAACCATTATAAACCTTCCAAAGCAGTATAAATATGATATATTCATTAAAAATTCTCACCAAAACATCTTTATTTATACAAAAAAAAATCATCCATTATTTAAATTTTCAAAATAATGGATGTTTATAAATTATTTTCTGTTTCCTACTTCAGAGAAATCTCAGTCTGTAAAAATGTGAATTCTTATAATTATACTTCTTTTTCGAAATAAAGCATATAATATTTTCCGTTTTCATCTTCACCCTGTGCAATTTTCTGTCGGTCGCCGTGGATGTAGATGTGGAAGTTTTTGTCTAATTTAATGATGCTTTTAAAATGTCTCTGCGTTTTCTTTACAGCCGCTTCACTAATCGGGAACTCTTCCGCAATGTTAATCTGCATATCCTGTTCATAATCGGTTTTGAAATTATTGAAACTTTCGATGACGTGTTCGTCGCTCAAAACTTCAGCAGCAAATTCATCCAGCTTAAATTCTTCTTTTTCTTTGAAAAAATTGATTGATTTATTCAAAAAATCTGCCTGATCTGCTTTGGAAACTTCAAATTCCTGAGGCAATTGCTTTGTGATATAATCTTTATACACCATTAAAGCTTCCTGTGTGTGAAAGTATTCATCGTCGCGCTGTTTTACCTTTAAAAAATCTTCGAACCAGTAATACATATCTCCATTTTTGTTATTATCTACAACTGAAAGAACATATCCTGTTTCTTTATCGTTATTATAGATTAAAGCCGCCTTATCTATTTTAGACAAACCGATTCCCTGATCTTTTTCGATGTCAAAAGTTTCATCGTTTGGAGAAATTTTAAGGAAAGATTCTCTTTTTTCGGTCTTAAAAATTCCGATCTTGTCTACTCTTTCGGTTCCTTCTCTTTCGTCCTCGAAATATACAATGAACAATTCTCCGCCCTGAACTCTTGGGTTTTCAGCGGCTTCGAAAAGATGTTTGGCGATGTTTTCAGATTCCCAAAGGAATTTTGACTTGTCATCAAAAATCTCAGAAACAGAACTGTACACCGGATTATTCACCAGATAAGAATCACTGTAAAAATGGAAGGTTTCTTCTGATTTAAAGGAACCTAAGAAGTAATTTTCCAACAGTTCTGCCATTCCTTCTTCCAACTGTAATTCTTCCTGAGAAAGTGTTAAAGATTCTCCGTTGATTTTATTTCCGACTCTGTGTACTACGATTTTTGAAAACATTTCCTGAATATTTTTGGACTGCAAAGATATTAATTAAATCAGACAATCGCGAGGATTTCCATAATGATAAATATGCTATCATTTTGATAAGATTTTGAAGGATTTTAAAAATCAAAACAAATAAACAAAACCTTAATAATCAACACTTTAATTTAAATTAAAATTCAAAGGCATTTCTTTGGCAGCATCATTCTCAAAACATAAGAATATGGACTTAAAAACTTTGAACAGAATAGATAAGCTGAGAAGATTAAAAAGCAAAGGACCGCAAACTCCGAAATGGCTGAAACCCTATCATCTTCTGATTGTTGCTTTTTTGGCGGTTTTTACTTTCGGAGCATGTATTAAAATTTTGGAACTTAATCAACAATAATATGAACTATTTAGAAGCTGCACAGGAAATCAAAAAAGTAATTCCTGAGATTGAAAATGAACTGAAAAAGAACAGAAAGCAAAACTCTTATGGTCTTATCCAGACTTTTACAGACAACATCAGATTGAGAATTAAACAAAATGACCGGAATATTCTCTTTCAATGCCTGAAAAAGATGGATGATATTTACAGAAACGGAGATGCTGTTCTTAAAAACGCTGTGGAACATACGTTTATTTTTTCTCTGGACAATTCTACCGCTTTCTGTAGCGAGGAATACCGAAAAATGATCTTTAGTCATATTTCCAAAGATCTTCAGACCGCCTATTCCAGACAAATCTACAGTCATAACATCTGAGTTTATTGCATTTTTTGAAGATGTTATTACAGAAGCATCAAAATTTAAAAATAAAACATCATTAAAAATCAACCGATTATGAAATCTAAAATAAGAAAAATTTCTGACTGGAAAACGCTTCAAACAACCACCAACAGACATAATATTGAAATTCTGGCAACCCACATTGCCGTAATCGTAGGCGTCTTTGTTTTTGCAGCCATTCTGTAAACTTTGGTACAGTTTTCGCCACATTAGGAAGTGTTACGAAAAATATTAATTATGATGAATGTACAGATGCCAACTATTAATCAAAAAATAGCCAGTGAGTATTTAAAATTTTTCTATCCGCCGCTTCGCACAGAAATTACCCAATTGTCTTCACAGGATAATTTTGCAGGAATTATGCAGGCAACGATTAATTACCTTAAAAAACTTCTTCAGGAAGCTAAGGTAAATATTATTGCCCACCACATCAAACTGATGGAAATGATCTATAAAGGAGGAGATTCTTATGTAAAAGACATGATCGAAAATCTTTTTGTACGGTCTTTTGAAAGCTTTAAAAAGCACGCTAAGATTTCCCACTGGAAACTTCTTTACCAATATATGCCTGTTACTTTTCAGGTGATCTACAACGATCAGCGAAAGCAGGATAAAATCTTTTTCGGAAAGTAAATTAATTTTTAAACACAGTTTCGGCGAAGCCAAAGGCTTCGCCGAAATTTTTTAATTCTTCTTTAAAAAAGTCTGTTTGACTGTCTGAAGTTCATTGTCATTCATCTTTGAAGATTTCTTCAGTTTGGCTATAAAAACATCTACTTCTTCAGCCGTTGACGGACATCCCAGATTTTCGTTTTTATCATTGAAAGAATCTGCAAGAACCTCCCCTTTCGGATTCAGAACAAGCCAGAACGGAAGTCCGGCTTCTTTGCCTTTGTATTTTTCCATTAATGCTTCTCCACCCGGATTTTCAAGTTTTTTCTTTTCGCCCATTTCCTGAACATCTACATAAGCGGTAACAAATTTTTTATCAAAAATCGGCTTTGTTTCCGGTAAATTCATGTTCTTTTCCATGACGTGGCACCATTTGCACCACGAAGCGTGGAACATGAGCAAAACATTTTTATTTTTAGATTTAGCTTCGCTCAGCGCTTTGTTTAAAACAACATCCGCTTTTTCCTGAGCAAAATGTAACTGAAATAATAACAAGCCTAAAAGCAATAGAATTTTAGAAATTTTCATTTTGGATCTGATTTTAAATACTAATCTAAAGATTTTTTTGTTGTTATACTAACACTTTTTAAAAACTATTTCATGAAACTCAGACTTATTTGCATATTTCTTACTATTTCATTTATATCGAATGCTCAGATTTCCAGAAAACTAAAAGATAAAGTTGAAATTATTGACAAAAAATTTTTTGATATAATACTTCAAACTTATGATAATAAAAGTTACGAAGAACTTTACACTTTATATTCTGAAATATCTAAAACAGCCACAAATGATGAGCTTTTTTATCTTGCTCTAAATGGAAATACATTTATTCGTCATAATGCAGCTTTTAGTTTGCTCTATAAAAAGGATAAAAGAATCATAGATTTGTACAAATACTATTCTAAATTTCCTATGCAATATGAAATAAAAATGAGCTGCATCATTGCCCAACAAGATATGGCACTAAGTATAAGAGGATATATCCTTGCTGAGTTAAGAAACTACGAGGAGCATAAAATAATATCGAAAAAAAGTAATCAATCCAAAGATTTTTACACAACAGAAGAAATTAATTATTATGAAAAATTAGATATTAATTTTTTTAAAGATTGTATTGATGAGTTCGAAATAATCGATGA